>JAUVKS010000048.1 GCA_030596145.1 Pseudomonadota bacterium
TGAGGACTTCAAGGTGATTGCCGTAATTGGCGATGGCTCGATGACGGCCGGCATGGCCTTTGAGGGATTGAACTGGGCGGGAGACAGAAAGAAGGATCTTGTAATCATACTGAATGACAATGAAATGTCCATCTCCCCCAATGTGGGCGCCATGTCATCCTACCTGAACCGTATCATGACCGGTCAGCATATCACGAAATTGAAGTCTGACATCAAGGGCATTTTGAAGACGATACCGGGCATCGGGGATACGATGGTGAAGCTAACCAGGCAGGCGGAAGAATCGTTGAAGGCCTTTATCGTTCCGGGCGTCCTCTTTGAAGAACTTGGATTCCAGTACATAGGGCCCCTTGAAGGGCACAGACTGGATCACCTGATAAAAAACCTGGAAAACGTAAAGAGGCTGAAGAGACCTGTTCTCGTCCATATTATTACTAAAAAAGGGAAAGGATATAAACCTGCCGAGGATGAGCCATCGAAATTTCACGGTACAGGTCCCTTCGATATTGATACGGGAGAATTTCTTGCGGCAAAAGATTCTCCTCCAACTTACACGGAGATATTCGGGAAGACGATAGTGAAACTGGCCCGTGAGAATCCGAGGATCGTGGCAATAACGGCTGCCATGACTCATGGAACGGGACTTGAAGAATTTTCCAGAGAGATGCCTGACAGATTTTATGATGTCGGCATAGCGGAGCAGCATGGGGGCACTTTTGCCGCCGGTCTCGCCACCGAAGGGTTTATTCCGGTTGTAACCATCTATTCGACCTTCATGCAGAGGGCATATGATCAAGTGCTTCACGATATCTGCCTTCAGAAGCTGCCGGTAGTCCTTGCCCTCGATCGGGGGGGATTTGTCGGAGACGACGGGGCCACCCATCACGGGCTGTTCGACTATTCTTACCTCAGAGCAATACCCAACATCGTTGTTATGGCCCCAAAAGATGAAAACGAATTCCAGCACATGCTGAAAACCGCCGTCGAGTGCGGATGTCCCGTATCGGTGAGATATCCCCGGGGGAAGGGAATTGGTGTTCCCATTGATGAGACACCGGTGACCCTTGAAATCGGGAAGGGAGAAGTTATTCGCAAGGGAAGTGACATCGCAATCGCAGCCATAGGATCTACTGTGTATCCCGCCCTTGCCGCCGCCGAAAAGCTGAAGGACGAAGGAATCAGTGTAATGGTTATCAACAGCCGTTTTGTCAAGCCTCTTGATGAAGAACTTTTATGTGATGCGGCAACATCCGTAAAGAAGGTCATTACCGTTGAGGAGAACGTCTTGATGGGGGGCTTCGGGAGCTCCGTCCTTGAACTGTTCGAAAAATCAGGCCTGCATGATGTTAGAGTAAAGAGACTTGGAGTCAAGGATGAGTTTGCGGAACACGCGACTCAGGCGGAACTGAGAAGTATGTACGGTATTGACGAGGATGGTATAGCGGACGCTGTTCGTAAGATGGCTGGTAAGTAGGGGCGTATTGCGATACGCCCCTACAAATTGATAGATTTTTATATGAGCTCTAAAAATCCCAGGGTTAGATTAGACAGACTGCTGGTTGAGAGAGGGATCTCCCCGACGCGTGAAAGGGCCAGGGCGCTTATTTTGTCCGGGATCGTCATCGTCGAGGAAAACCGGATTGACAAGGCGGGTACCCTTGTTTCCAGAAATGCTGAGATAAGAATAAAGGGAGACGATAACCCGTATGTCAGCAGGGGAGGTTTGAAGCTTAAGGGGGCGCTAACAGAGTTCGGCATAGAAGTAGCAGGCTTTGTAGCCCTCGATGTCGGAGCCTCAACGGGCGGTTTTACCGACTGTTTGCTTCAGGAAGGGGCAAGGAAAGTATATGCAGTCGACGTTGGTTACGGCCAGCTTGCCTGGAAGCTGAGAAAAGACAATAGGGTAATCGTCTTTGAGAGGACAAATATACGTTATTTTTCCGGTGACGGGATAGATGACAAAATAAATATAGCCACCATAGACACCTCCTTTATTTCCCTCAAGTTGGTTATTCCAGCCGTACTCAAGCTCATAAAAAATGATGCTATTATTCTTGCCCTCATCAAACCACAATTTGAGGTCGGGAAGGGAGAGGTGGGGAAGAAAGGTGTGGTAAAAGATCCCGACATGCAGAAAAGAGTTGTTGATGAGATTGCTGAATTTTGCGAGGGGTCGAAACTCAAAGTGATGGGAACATGTACGTCTCCGATTTTGGGACCTGCAGGCAATAGGGAATTTTTTATATATGTAAAAAAACAGGTTCCGAGTTCTGAGTTCTGAGTTTAGGGTTTGTTGGATTTCATTTCATTCAATCCAACCTGCAACTGAAACTTTGAACTTTGAACTCGAAACTTGACGGCTTCGTAAAAAATCTGTCATTCCCGCGTAGGCGGGAATCCATAGAGGACTAAGCACTCGAAAAGACTGGATTCCCGTTTTCACGGGAATGACAAAATTGTGCATATTTCGACTTTTTACGAAACCATCAAACTTGAAACCTGAAACTTGAAAGATATGGGAATTAAACTGGCAAAAACGGCGGGATTTTGTATGGGTGTGAGGAGAGCAGTGGATATGGTGCTCGATATCGCCCAGCGCAGAGGTAATGAGAAGATACATACTTACGGTCCTCTTATACACAATCCGCAGACCATTGAAATTCTCAGAAAGAGAGAGATAATCCCGGCAGATAATATTGATGAAATCGAGGAAGGAACGATAGTAATCAGGGCTCACGGGATATCGCCCCTGGAAAGGAACAAAATTAATGAAAAGAAACTAAAGATAATTGATGCCACCTGTCCCAAGGTGGTGCGAGTACAGGCCATAATCAAAAAACACGCATCCCTGGATTACACTATCCTGATTGTGGGGGACAGGGAACATCCCGAAGTGGATGGTCTGCTGGGGTATTCCGATAGCAGGGGGATGGTGATAGGAAACAAAGATGAGGTTGACACCCTTCCCGAATTGGACAAGGTTTGCATTGTTGCCCAGACAACTCAGAACACAGAAGAGTATAAGGATATAGTTGATAGAGTCACTGAAAAATTTCCGGAAGTTCTGGTCTTTAATACCATATGTGATTCCACCGAAAAGAGACAGGCCGAGGTCAAGGAATTGTCTGCCGAAATGGATGTAATGCTCATCGTGGGAGGGAAAAACAGCGCCAATACGAAGAGATTGGCCAGAATTTCGGAACTGCAGGGCACCCCCACATTTCATATTGAGACGGTGGACGAGCTAAAAAAAATAGCTATAGACAGGTACGACAAAATCGGCATTTCCGCCGGAGCTTCTACACCTAACTGGATAATCGAAAAGATTGTCGATTATATTACAAGTTTTCAAGAAGAGCAGAAAAAGGGAAGGAAGAGGGGGCTGTTAAACCTCTGGCTGTTTGCCGTTATAGCGGATATCTATTCCGCTGTGGGTGCCGGATGTCTGTCACTGGCGAGCATACTTCTTCAGGGGTTGAATGTTAATATCTTAAATATATTGACGGCATCATTTTATGTGTATTCGATGCATATGTTAAATAGATTCACAGACAGAAAACAGAGTAGTATAATAAATTCATTCAGAGAAGAATCCTATCTGAGACATGAAAAGATATATGTGACTATTGCGATTATATCCCTGCTTATGGCCTTGACCTTCTCCTTTATTACGGGGTTGACTCCATTTTTACTGCTGCTTTCGATCTCCTGCTTTGGAGTGCTTTACAACGCAAGGATATTACCGCAAAACCGGCGCTTTAAGAGATTAAGAGACTTGCCAGGTTCTAAAAATGTTTCTATGGCCGCGGCGTGGGCTATTGTGGTGGCAGTTGTGCCACAGGTAGAAATAAGCCTGAACATAACCCCTGCAATGATAGTAGCTTTTCTGTTTGCCTTTGGTGTGGTCTTTGTCCGATCGGCCATGTCTGATATGGTCGACATTCAAAGTGACAGGCTTATCGGAAGGGAAACTATCCCTGTCGTGATAGGAGAGGAAAATACCAGAAAACTCATAATGGCAATATCGTTCTTTTTGACCGTAGTCCTTGTCATGGCACATCCCACAGGTTGGACTTCTTCGTTGAGCTTTGCACTTTTGGCCTGCGTGTTTTATGTATGGATTTGTCTCAAGCTTTGTGATAAAAGAGCGGAGTTTTCCGGTGTGGTTCTGGAGGGTCTTCTGGAAACAAACTATATAATCGCTGGCTTGGGCGCTTTTTTGTGGCTCATTTTGGTGTAGGGGTTTAAGGAGGGGAATGAAATTATGATTAGAAGATCGTGGATGTTTTGTTTTTTGATCCTGATTGTAGTTATGCTCTTTGGTTGTGGGAGTATTCGTTATTCCCAGGTTGCCCCGGACGCAAAGGACTTCCATCCGGAAAAAATAGGGGTACTTTCCGTTGATGTTGGAATCTACGAGGAAGCGAGAAGTGTCATTGGCCAGATTATTGCCGATTGTCTGGTTAATAAAGGATGGTTTGCCGGTGTTGTAACTTCTGAGACGGTAGAGAGTCGGATGCAGTCAGATGACGAACTGGGGAAGACAGTTTTTGATTATATTGCTAAACTCAAGACTGTGAATTTTTCCGATCCAGACCTGAGCAGAATGATTGGTGAAGCGTACCATATAGATGCCTTTCTTATTGTTAATGTAGATTACTGGAACTACACTGTAGAGGATGGCGACAAGGTTGCCAAGGTTGGACTTGGGCTAAAGCTGGTGGAGGCAGAAACGGGAGAAATAGTTTGGAAAGCAGGCCATCATGTGGCAGAAGATTACTGGTTTATAAAACCTGATCTTCCCGATGTGGCAGAAGATCTTGTAAAGGAAATGTTTGGTTATATGCCGCATTAAGGTAAAAGATAAAGGGCAAAAGGCGAATGTAGCACAGCCCTTCAGGGCTGTTATAGTCGCAGGGCTAACGTCCTGTGCTACTTAAGTTTGTGAAAATTGAATGGAGGAATCATAGTGAGAGAAAGAGTACAAAAAGCATTAGATGACATCAGGCCCAATCTTCAGGCTGATGGTGGTGATGTTGAACTGGTAGATATCAATGATGACGGTGTTGTCAGTGTTAGAATGCTGGGGGCATGCAGTGGCTGTCCTATGGGCCAGATGACGCTAAAGATGGGAATAGAAAGACATCCGAAAAGTGTTGTTCCTGAGGTCAAAGAAGTTACTGCGGTATAGTGGGCTTGCGAGCTGTAGAAGGTCGTGTGCCCAATTAGTGCGAGGATTGCTCTTGTGGGAATTCAATTCAGTGAGTGAGGAGGTTAAGAAAAGATGGCGTACGTGATTACGGATGAATGTATTGCTTGTGGTGCTTGTGAAGATGAATGTCCTGTAGAGGCGATAAGCGAGGGCGAAGATATATATGTTATCGATGCAGAACTATGTACCGATTGCGGTGCCTGTGTTGATATATGTCCGGTTGAGGCGATTGTACCTGGAGATGACAAATAGGCATTAACAGTTGACGGGGAAACGGACTGGTAACCCCATTGACCTGTTACAAGGATTCATGTTTATGGGACTATTCATCACCTTTGAAGGTATCGAAGGCTGTGGAAAGACTACCCAGATCAAAATGTTAGGGGAGCACCTAAACAGCGGGAATATTCCCTTTATCATAACTGAAGAACCCGGAGGAACCCCTCTCGGGCTTATGATAAGGGGAATACTTTTAAATGAGTGTTCTTTTGAAATATGCGCAGAATCGGAGGTTTTTCTCTTTTCTGCGGCCAGAGCACAACATGTAAAGGATGTCATCTTGCCTGCTTTTAAGGAGAAAAAAGTGGTTTTGTGCGACCGTTTTTGTGATGCCACCATCGCCTACCAGGGATTCGGGCGGGGCTTGGACGTGGATTTTATCCGGCAGATAAACGCAATTTCGTCCGGGCAGCTGAAACCGGATATGACCTTCCTCTTTGATGTTCCTGTCGAGGTTGGGCTCAAAAGGGCTATGGAGCGGATATCCAGAGTTAAGGATGTTCCCAGGGAGGACCGCTTTGAAATGGAGGAGATAGAATTTCACAAGAAAGTCAGAGAAGGTTATCTCTTCCTTGCTAAAAGTGAGCCTGAAAGATTCAGGATAATAGATGGTTCAAAAGATATCTCGGCGGTTCATCATGAGGTGTGCTCCCAGATATCGGCTCTCATCGATGAGCGTGAGTGAATCCATGTCATTCAACGACGTTTATGGCCAGGACAAACAGATAGCTATTTTGAGGAATTCCATGGAAAGAGGGCGTGTTCCCCATGCCTATCTTTTTTATGGAACAAAAGGAATAGGGAAAAGGACGACATCAGAGATCTTCGCTAAGGCACTGAACTGTCTGGAAGGGAATCTCGATTCATGTGATAGGTGTTCATCTTGTCTAAAGATAGACCACGGGAACCATCCCGATGTTATAACCATAGAACCTGAAGGGAATTTCATAAAGATAAATGCTATAAAAGATCTCCGAAGCCAGATGAAATTCAGACCACTTGAAGGGCGTAAGCGGGTTTTCATAATGGTAGATGCGGATAAAATGAATAATGTTTCCGCTAATTCCCTCCTGAAGACACTTGAGGAACCATCCCCCTCCAATATTTTGATATTAATTACATCTCGCCACTATCTGCTTCCTGCAACGGTTCTTTCCCGATGCCAGCAGCTGAGCTTCAATCCGATACGAAGGGATACGATCGCTTCATTTTTGGAGAGAAGATTGTCTCTGGACAGAGAATCGGCTTGTTTGCTCGCTTCGTCATCCGGTGGGAGCATCGGGAGGGCTCTGGAAATGAATAAAGACTCATACCTGACATTCAGAAATGAGATAATCGAGAAGCTTTCTTCCGGCAATACTAAAGACCCCCTTAAGTTCTTGTCCCTTATGGGCGATTTCGGGAAAGAGAGAAAGGAGGTCACTGAGAGACTCGACATATTGAGATCCTGGTATAGAGACATACTTGTATACAGGGAAACGGGCGAGACGGAAAGTTTGGTCCATCAGGATCGCGTTGAGACGATAAAAGATTTTGCTGAGAGGCTGTCGGGATCTAATATTTTGAAAAGCATAGGGACGATAAATCGTGCTTCCAGCGCTATAGAACAGAATGCCAATAGAGATTTGGCTCTGGAGTGGATGATGTTCAGGCTTGCAAGTGTTATCACTATCGGGACATGACCAGTTGCGTTTTGGCACCTTTCTTATCGTTTTGAATTTTTGTCATTTGGTATTGTTTCGTATTTCGAATTTCCGGTTTATCCGGGTTGGGAGATAAAATCGTTGAAAAACATTGTAGGTATAAAGTTCAGCAAAAAAGGTAAGATGTATAGCTTTAATGCCGACAATCTTCAATTAAAGAAGAATGACAGTGTGATTGTAAATACCGATAGTGGCTTGGCAATTGGGACTGTTGTAACGGATGTCGAATCTCTTCCTCTGCATAAGCTACCAACTAATCTCAAAAAGATTGTACGCAAGACCACAGAGGAGGATTTGAGGATAAAAAAGGAAAATCAGGGGCTTGAAAAAGAAGCTTTCCAGTTTTGTCTTAGAAGGATAAGAGAGAGGAAGCTTCCCATGAAGTTGGTTGATGTTGAGTGTCTCTTCGATAAAAGTAAAACAACATTCTGTTTTACTGCGGAAAACAGAGTTGATTTTCGGGAGCTTGTGAAAGATCTTGTTCAAAAATTCAGGACAAGAATTGAGCTAAGGCAAATAGGGGTGAGAAATAGTGCCCGTATATTTGGGGGCATCGGAGTATGTGGCAGGGAAGTTTGCTGTGCCAGTTTTCTCCCTATTATTGATCGTGTATCGGTAAAGATGGCAAAAGAACAGAGTGTGTCGCTGAATCCTGAGAAGATTTCGGGACTTTGCGGAAGACTTATGTGCTGTCTTGCCTTTGAGTATGATTCTTACCTTGATATGGCAAGGTCTATGCCTAAATGCGGCAAGAATATAAATACGGTCGAGGGGCGTGGTAAAGTGATAAGACAAAACATTCCTCAAGGCAAGATTACCGTTGAACTGGAAGATGGAAAGGAAATAGATATTGACATAAAAGATGTAACTGCTCAGCCACAAAGTCACCAAGGCACAAAGTGTAGAAATTAATTTTATTTCCCCATAATCTCCGGGGAATTTTATTAATCAAATGTGCATAGTTATCATAAATTATGATATAATTTTAGTGACTTTGTGTCTTGGTGGCTGAATAATTGTTAAAAGATTTGTAAAAGGAATTTGTCATGGAAAAAACATTCTATATTACAACTCCAATATACTACGTAAACGCTTCCCCACATATCGGCCATGCTTACACCACAATAGTCGCTGATGTGATGACAAGGTTTTACCGCCTGTCCGGTTACAGGACATTTTTCATGACGGGTACCGATGAACATGGAGACAAGATTGCCGAAGCTGCTGAAGAAGCTAATGAAACTCCTCAGGCATACGCAGATAGAATCAGTGCCCAATTCAGAGATCTCTGGCCCCAGCTCGCGATAACCAACGACTATTTCATCCGTACAACCGATGAAGATCATATCAGAATGGTCAGTTTGATCTTGCAGAAGGTCTACGATGCGGGGGATATCTATTTCGGAAAATATGAAGGATATTACTGTGTCGGGTGTGAGCGATTCTATAAGGAACCGGAATTGGAGGACGGTAAATGTCCCGATCACCAGACAGCCCCGGAATACAGGGAAGAGAGCAATTATTTTTTTAAGATGAGCAAATATCAGGACTGGCTGATTCAATATATAAAGGATAACCCCGATTTTATCAGACCGGAAAGATATAAAAATGAAGTCCTTGCCTTCCTTAAAGAACCTCTGGAGGATCTGTGCATATCAAGACCTAAAACACGGCTTACTTGGGGCATAACTCTTCCCTTTGACGAAGATTATGTGACTTATGTCTGGTTTGATGCCCTCATCAATTATATTAGTGGCCTGGAATATCCTGATGGGAAAAATTTCAAGACTTTCTGGCCCGTCTCCGAGCATCTGATAGCCAAGGATATCCTGAAGCCTCATGGTATTTACTGGCCCACAATGCTAAAAGCGGCCGGGATAGATCCCTTCAGACATTTGAACGTACACGGCTACTGGAACATCAATGCAGGCAAGATGTCAAAGAGCAGGGGAACCGTCGTAAGGCCCCTGGAACTAAAGGATAAATACGGTCTGGACGCATTCAGGTATTTTCTGCTAAGGGATATGGTCTTCGGCCTCGATTCAAATTTCAGCGAGGACAATTTTGTCCAGAGACTCAACTCAGATCTCGCGAACGACCTGGGAAATCTGGTGAGCAGAATTTTAACAATGGCGGTAAAATATTGCGATGGGAAGGTACCCGACACCAATGCCTCTCCGGAAGAGGATAATACTCTCATCAAAACGGCAGAAAAAACCCTCTCCGAAGTGGAGTCGTCTTTTCCAAAGCTGGTCTTTCATAAGGCATTGCTTTCCATCTGGGATTTTATCAACACCACGAATAAATACATTGTAGAGAACGAACCCTGGTTACTGGCAAAAGACCCCAAGGCCCGGGGAAGGCTGGAGGCAGTCATATATAATCTGCTGGAAGCTCTGCGCGTGGTTGCCGTTCTCATATCCCCCTTTATGCCAGATACCTCAGAAAAGATAATGAGCAGAATCGGGATAGAAGACATTCAGTCTCGGGATT
>JAUVKS010000198.1 GCA_030596145.1 Pseudomonadota bacterium
GAGAAGTGGCAATCGAGTTTCGGAGTTTCTCGAAAACCGCGGGATTCACGGGAACACGTTGCGCGTATACCGTAGTACCAAAATCGTGTGTCGCCTGCGACTCGCAGATGAATAAACATGATCTGCATTCCCTCTGGAACCGCAGGCACACCACAAAATTCAACGGCGTTTCCTATCCGGTGCAACGCGCCGCGCAGGCCGTCTATTCAGATGAGGGCAAAAAGCAGGTGCGTGAACTGACGGATTATTACCTGAAGAATGCTTCTCTGGTCCTCGAAAAGATGACGGGGCTTGGATATACCTGTGCCGGAGGTGAAAACTCACCCTACATCTGGATCAAAGCGGGAATGGATTCCTGGGAGTTTTTTGACATCCTTCTTGACAGGGCTGCCGTTGTATGTACTCCCGGCAGCGGTTTCGGCGCATGCGGTGAGGGATATATCCGTCTCAGCGCTTTCAACAATTACGAAAATGTTGAGACTGCGATGAGCAGAATCGCCGAGATGTTGGAGAGGTAAATCGCAATAGTTCCCCTTCCCTACCCGACAACATCCTTCAGGATTTCCAACACCAGATTAATGTCTTGCGCAGTGATTTCGTGATGAGTGACCATCCTGAATTGGAAAGACCCCAGATGGAGAAGTTTTACTCCTCTTTCTTCAAGTCGAGTCATAAAATTATCTTCGGTCAAACCATTATTCTCAAGGTAGAAAAAAACGATATTGGTGCGCACATTTTCGAGATCAACCTTTAATCCGGAAATGCCTGCAATTCCCCCGGCAAGACGGCGCGCATTCGCGTGGTCATCCGCAAGGTGCTTTGTCATCTCTTCAAGCGCCACAATACCAGCAGCCGCTATAATGCCAGCCTGACGCATACCTCCCCCCAGGATCTTTCTGACCCGACGTGCTTCAGCGATAAACTCACAGGAAGAACAGACAATGGAACCCACCGGTGCCGACAGGCCTTTCGACAGGCAGAGGCTTACCGAATCAACGCAGCGGGTCAAATCCGTAACAGGCACCCCGAGAGCAACGGCGGCATTGAATATACGCGCGCCATCGAGGTGTATTCCAAGTCCATACCGGTTGGCGAGCTCTCTCACAGAATCAGTATACTCCGCCGTTATCGGCATGCCATTGCAGCGGTTGTGGCTATTTTCAAGACAGATCAGACGGGTACGGGGATAGTGTATATTGTCGCCGCTGATCGCCGCTTCGATATCTTCAAGGCGCATCGTACCGTCACGCTGATTCGTAACTGTATGAGGAACAATGCCCCCCAAGGCTGACATGCCACCAACCTCATAATAAAAAATATGCGCCTGGTCACCAAGGATAATCTCATCGCCGCGTCTGCAGTGGACAAGGAGAGATATCAGGTTTCCCATTGTTCCACTGGGAACCAGAATCGCGTCCTCCTTCCCGACCATTTCTGCCGCCATTTTTTCGAGACGATTCGTCGAGGGGTCCTCCCCGTATACATCATCACCAAAATCAGCATTATATATCGCGTCACGCATGGCCGGTGTCGGAAGCGTGACAGTGTCACTCCTTAGATCAATGGTCTTCATTTTTCATCTCCCTTTTGCAAGACACTAAATATTGACGTCTTCGATTTCACTCTTGGAGGTGCGCTATTTAATCAAATCGTAATCACCCTGTAACAAAATTGTAATATGTATACTGTATATTGCCCGCAAAACAAAGAAAGTAGGAGGAAAATAACAATGAAGAAAATGTTGAAAGTTCTGTTACCGTGTCTAATGTGTTTGAGTTTTCTGTGCGCCGGTTCTGTTTTCGCAGGCGATACCATCGTAATTAAAGGTTCTACCACAGTTCTTCCCGTAGCCCAAGCTTCTGCCGAGGCGTATATGAAAATCAATCCCGGTGTCAATATCTCGATTTCCGGTGGTGGCTCCGGCAATGGGATTAAGGCCATGATAGATGGCTCCACAGACATTGCCAATGCCTCGCGTTTCATAAAGGGTAAAGAGCTAAAGCTTGCCACGGAAAAGGGGATCTATCCCGTTCCTCACCGTGTGGCTATTGACGCTATTGTCCCGATCATCCATCCCGAGAATCCGGTGAATGCTTTGACAATCGAACAGATGAGTCTCATCTATCAGGGGAAGATCAAAAACTGGAAGGAAGTTGGCGGAAAGGACAAACAGATTGTTGTGGTTTCCAGGGACACCAGTTCTGGCACTTACGAGGTCTGGGCGAAGAAGGTTCTTCATAAGGCCAAAGTTACACCTAGGGCTCAACTGCAGGCATCCAACGGAGCGATTGTTCAGGTCATATCCAAAAACAGTTACGCCATCGGCTATATCGGCCTCGGTTATCTGAACAGAAGCGTCAAGGCAATAAAGGTGAATGGGATTGAGGCCACAGTCCAGACTGCCCTGTCCGGGACGTATCCCATTGCAAGGCCGCTTTTCATGTTTACCAACGGCTGGCCGAAGGGAACAGTGTCGGATTTCATCAATTTTGTTGTCGGTCCACAAGGGCAGGAAATTGTCAAAAAGGAAGGTTTTGTACCGTTGTATTGAAGAAGGTAAAAGGTAAAGGACGTGTAATAGCAGGGTGGCATTTCATATGCCACCCTGCTATTCTCAATTAGCTCTTCGAACTCAAGCAGAACAAATATAAGGTAGTTATGTTCTGTATGGTTTTCTCTGTAAAGATTACCTCCCTGAGATATTATATTTTCATCAAAATTTCACAACCCTGTCATAGAGATGTAACAACCCTTTGTTATTTTCTTTCCAAAGTATCTTTCCTTTACCCTCATATGTTAACAAATGAAAAGGACTATAGAATGGAGGATATAAAACAATGAAGTGCCATGTAATTGAAAGAAAGGAATTTATTATCGTGGAGATTGGCGGTTCATTAAATAAGAAAAATCCTTTTTCAGTTCGGGATATTTTACGTTCCTGGCGAACCAGAAGAGAACCTAAGATAGCCGTAGACTTGGGAGGCATATATGAAGATAGGGATGTCCTTACCCAATTGGGTGTAATTACCGCATTTAAAAAAGAGGTGGATCTTATGAACGGATTTTTGAAGGTCTGTTCATTAAGACCGCATATAAGAAACTATCTGTTCAAAAACAGGCTGGATGGAATATTTGATATTTATGAAGACTTAAGTAGCGCTGAAAACAGCCCCTGGGAGAGAAGAAGACATGGAAAAAAACGGCGATATACTGGAGCTGCAGCCTGATATCTTCAGAGTTAAAGGTCATGGAACCAGTAGCCACAGCTACATTATCAAGGGAGACTGCGCAAACCTCCTCATCGATTCCGGTGTAGATACCAATTTTCCTGTACTTCAGAAATCTCTTTTAAAGATCGGGTTGAAGATCAAGGATATAGATATAGTGATCAATACTCATGAACATTTCGACCACATCGGGGCCAATCGCTATTTTCAGGATCATGCTCTCATTGCCGCCCACCGCTTTGCAGCAACGAAGATAACCCTTAATGACAAGTATGTTACTATGTACGAATCTGCCGACCTGAATGAAATTCCGCTGAAGGTTCATCTCTGGCTGGAGAGCAAAAGCCGCTTCGATCTCGGCAACTACAGCCTCAATATTATACATACCCCGGGTCATACCTCGGGATCTATATGCATTTACGAACCTGTCAGGAAGATCCTTTTTACGGGCGATACCATCTTTGCCGGCGGGACACTTTCATAT
>JAUVKS010000052.1 GCA_030596145.1 Pseudomonadota bacterium
GGGGAAGATGTCCCAGGACGAAATGGATGCGATTTTGGGAAGGCTCAAACCCACCCTGGATATGAAAGAGGCAGCCAGTGATGCTGATCTGGCTGTTGAGGTGATTATTGAGGTGATGGATGTAAAGAAGAAGGTATATGCGGAACTGGAAGAAACTGTACCGGATCACTGTCTCTTTTTTACCAACACATCCGGTCTTAGCATCACGGAAATGGCCGCTATTACAAAACGACCTGACAAATTTATCGGCACCCACTTCTTCAATCCCGTTCCGGTTATGCGTCTTCTGGAGATCATAAAAGGCTATGAAACGTCGGATGAAACACTTGAGATTGCGAGGAAATGGGGTAAGAAGATAGGCAAAGAGGTCATAGTGGTTAACGAGGCCCCCGCGTTTGCGGTGAACAGGGTGCTTTGCCCCATGCTCAATGAGGCATTCTATGCCCTGGGTGAGGGTGTGGCCAGTGCGGAGGATATAGATAAAGGTATGGTGCTCGGCTGCAATCATCCCATTGGGCCATTGGCCCTGTCTGATCTCGTGGGACTCGATACCCTTCTCCGTGTTATGGAGGGACTGCACAGTGAGCTCGGAGACAAGTACATGCCGGCGCTGCTATTAAAGAAACTGGTGAGGGCTGGGCGGTATGGAAGGAAAACAGGCAAGGGTGTCTATGATTATTATACGAAATAGGCAGTGGCATACTGGTAAAAAGTGAGCGGATAAGTTTGGCGGTGCTTGCCTATATGGGAGCAACCCTTGCGTTGGAGGAGACGATCAAATATGCAAAGGAGAAAAAATCTCTGGGCAGTGTCCATTTTAAGCAATTTCGCAAAAAATATTAAAAAGGGGGGGTAAAATGAATAAAAAATCTAAATCTGAAGAAGTCGGAAAAGCGTCATTTAAAAACCTGTCTGGTTTTCAGATTAAGTCTCTTTATGATCCGGAAGATATTTCTAATCTTGATTATAAGAAAGATTTAGGACGACCTGGTGAATATCCATTTACCCGAGGGGTTCATGAAACTATGTACCGAGGGCGGCCTTGGACCATCAGACAGCTCGGATCTTTAGATTCTCCTACGGAAGCCAATCGGCGAGCCAGACATTTAATTCAAATGGGGGCTACTGGTGCCAGTTACTGTTTTGATATGCCCACCATAATGGGAAGGGATTCTGATGATCTCTTAAGTAAAGGTGAAGTGGGAAGTTGCGGTGGTGTAGCCGTTGATTCTATTGTTGATATGCGAAACATTCTCGAAGGTATTGACCTTGAGAAAATCAGCTTCAACTTTGTGTCCAATGCCCAGTCTGTGGCTATTCTTGCTTTTTTTATTGCAGTAGCGGAAGAGCGTGGCATTCCCCTAAACAAACTGACAGGAACCTTGCAGAATGATATCTTGAAAGAATATCAGGCTCAGAAATCTTTCTACTTCCCTCCACGACCCTCCATGCGCCTGGTCATTGATAGTATTGTTTATTCCAGTGAGCATTTGCCTCGTTTTAATCCCATTAGTATAAGTGGTTATCATATAGCCTCGGCAGGTGCAACTCCCGTTCAGGAATTGGCTTTTACTTTGGCCAATGGGTTTACATATGTGGAAGAAGTAATGAAGGCCGGAATTGCTGTTGATAATTTTGCACCCCGATTGTCCTTTTTCTTTAAAGTACACAATGATTTTTTTGAAAACATTGCGAAATATCGGGCTGCCAGAAGAATGTGGGCACGGACTATGCGTGAAAAATTCAAGGCGAAGGATCCACGTAGCTTGAGATTTAGGGTTCACACCCAGACATCCGGTTCCTCGCTAACAGCTCAGCAAGCGGAAAATAACATCATAAGAGTAACAATTCAGGCACTTTCGGCAGTGCTAGCGGGAACTCAATCGTTACACACTAATGCCTATGATGAAGCGTTTTCTATACCCACTTCCAAGTCTGAAAAATTGGCACTGAGGACACAGCAGATTATCGCATTTGAAAGTGGAGTTGCTAATACCGTTGACCCATTGGGCGGGTCATATTATATGGAAGCGTTAACCAATGAAATGGAAGCCAAAGCCTGGAATTATATCAATAAAGTTGATGAGATGGGGGGAATGATTGCTGCTATTGAAAAGGGGTATCCACAAGGGTTAATTGCAGAAGCAGCCGCACAATATCAAAGAGATATTGAGGAAAAAAAGAGAATCATAGTTGGTCTTAATGAATTTGCTGATGAAGAAGAGGCCGAAGGGGAAATAAGGGAAAAGGACCCGGCATTTGAAAAACAAAAAGTGGCGGATTTGATGGAGCTAAAGAAAAACAGAGATCAAAATAAAGTTAAGACTTGTTTGGATGAAATTAGAAATGTCATTCAAGGGACAGAAAATGTTATGCCATCACTGATAAAGGCTGTAAAGTTACATGTCACTTTGGGTGAGCTTGTTGAAGTTATGCGGGAAAGCTTTGGTGACTATTCTGATGTGAGCGTCTATTAATTTTTGGAGTGAGGAGTAAAACCGAGATGAATAAAGAAAAATTATTGAGGGTTATGGTAGCCAAGCCGGGCCTTGATGGTCATGACAGGGGAGCGAGAGTGGTGGCGAGAGCTTTGCGAGATGCAGGTGTTGAAGTTATTTACACTGGTCTTCATCAGACTCCTACTCAAATTGTTAATGCCGCTGCGCAAGAAGATGTAGATGCTATAGGATTGAGCATTCTCTCTGGTGCACATATGACAATTTTTGCAGAGGTAATGGATTTACTGCGAGAAAGGGAAATGCCAGAGGTATTGGTCTTTGGGGGCGGTGCAATTCCTAAAAAGGATAAGGATAAACTGCAGTCAATGGGAGTGGGAGAAATTTTTACACCGGGAACAGATACACGTGACATAATTGAGTATCTAAAAAAAGCCTTCGATTTTAGAGGTTGAAAATATTACTCCGTTTCCCCTGTCTTTGTGTATTCATAACATGCGAATGAGGATGTTTTTGTGACGATGTGAGTATTGTCGGGTTCGTGTGTTACAGATCCCGTTCTTAGGAATGTATCAATACCAATGAAGGAGTGAGTACAACTTTTTATAAAATCGTCAAAAACAATAGGTACAAGGAGGAATAAAGGTATGCTAAGATTTCGCACAAGGAAAAAAACTGAGATATTATCGCTTGAGGAAGCGGTAAAGAAATATATGCATGATGGTGCATGTATAGCTCATGGTGGATTTACTAGCTTCGCCAGGAAACCGGCAGCGTTTGTTTGGGAAACAATTAGGCAGGGTTTCAAAGATTTTCATGTAGTAGAGAAAGGTGGCGGCTATACTACATTCATGCTCCGTGCGACAAAACGGATAAAGATAGAAGAAAGCTGCTGGTTTGGCTGGGGAGAAATGGTGGGAAAGTTAGACGTAAACTTTGAAAAGCAGTTCAAGTCCAAAGAAATAACCACTGCGGAGTATTCTCATGGAGGCATGTCAATGAGGCTTTTAGCTGGTGCCATGGGGATCCCGTTTATTCCATATTATGGCGTGATGGGTTCTGATATCTACAATCCGGAATGTGATCAATTTGAAAAGGAAGAACTTAGAGATGGTAAAAACCCGAGAATAGCGCGGAAGAAATTCTTGCAAATGGAAGATCCTTTCTATGGTGAGGGTACTCTATATTTACTACCAGCCCTGAGGCCTGAAATTGCAATTATTCATGTCCCTAAGGCAGGTGATAAGGGGACGGCTAGATGGGAGGGAGTCAGCAGCACTGATAAGGAATTAATTTTTGCTTGTGATAAATTAATATTAACTTGTGAAGAGATAGTTTCGGAAGAAAAGATGAGAGAAAATCCAACACAAAATCAAATTCCTTCTTTTGCCGTTGATGCTATCGTAGAATGCCGTTGGGGTGCACACCCTACTGGGGTACCATTTTATTATGATTATGACGCAAAATTTATGCAGGATATAAACAAAGCATCAATGACTGAGGAGGGTATGAAGGCATGGTTGGATGAGTGGGTATTTGGCCCGAAAAATTGGGGCGAATATTTGAAGAAACTTGGTGTCGAAAGGTTGGAAGGGTTACGGGTAAGTTCTACGACTGGCTATAGCAATAAATTAATGAGAGGTAGGGTTGCGCCACCTAACATAACGGAACCTTTATCTGTTATCAAAAGTGGTTTCTGATCATATTTGCAGTGATGTTGACAATCTCGTAAAAAGTCGGGGAAATACTCTTTTGTCATTCTGAGCGATAGCGAAGAATCTGATATCATTGAGATTCTTCGTCGCTTTGCTCCTCAGAATGACACTGCATGGACTTTTTACGAAGTCATCAATGTTAGTAAGAAAGGGGGAAATAATATTATGAAGAAAAGTGGAGAAGAGCTTATAAAATTAATAGACATAATTCCCGATGAATCTGCAAAGGAGGGAGAGTATGGTTTGATTGAACTGGCATCTATTGCTGATTCGCGTGAAGTCAGGAATGATGACATTGTTTTCGCTGGTACCGGTCTTCCCATGCTTGGCATGATGACAGCGAATATGCTTCACGCGCCAAATGCAACGTTAATATTTGAGGCAGGTATCGTTGATGGGAAGAGCATGCATATACCTATGTCTGTAAGCGACCAGAGAGCTTGCTATATGGCTAGCTCTCTGGGCGGTTTGGTGGATATTTTTGGAACTTATCTTCAATCAGGTTTTGTAACGTTAGGATTTTTGGGCGGAGCAGCGATAGATAAATATGGAGGCACGAATGCAACATGTATTGGGGATTACCACAATCCCCAGCACAGATTTCCGGGGAGCGGTGGTGCTGGAGATATAGGAAGTCTATCTGCGAGGATAGTTTATTTTATAATTCAAGAAAAAAGGAGATTTGTAGAAAAAAATGAGTTCACTACCACTGTTGGTTGGTGGTGTAATGACTGGAAGACTGGTAAATGGAGACCCAAAAAAGAAATTTATAGGGATACTATATTTGCGGATACTGGGCCTTCGGCTGTTATTACGAATATGGCTGTATTCAGATTTGATGATTCAGGCATAATGTATTTGGACACAGTTCATCCCGGGGTGACAGTAGAGCAAGTTAAGGAAAATTGTGGCTTTGAGCTAAATGTATCGATGGTTAGTGGCGAAACCACTTCTCCGACTTATAAGGAATTATTTATACTTCGAGAAGTTGTTGATCCTGAGGGTATATTTCTTCCAATAGCGCCTGAATATCCATCCGATATAAAAGAAATTATCGAAAAAGCTTAAGAGAGTCATTAATTTATGGGTCTTGATGTTAAAGAAAATGCCGTGTTCTTTGGCGCCTTGCCAGGTGAAGTCCTGTTAGAGAATAAAAATAAAGAAAGAGCGGCATATTTAGGAAGGATACTTTTTGACAGAGGATACGAACGTGAACAGAAAGATCATGTTTGTCCTGTGTGTTTTGATGACACCTTACAACTTTTTTCTGATAATCGGATAAAGTGCCCTGTCTGTAATAATGAAGGAACTATTTCCTCAAACGGAGGAACGTCAAAGGTATACATTAAGCCAGGGTCTGGGAACTGGTTCATGAGCTACGATGAAGCCATACATCACAAAGAGTTGTTGAAGGGGTTGAAAGATGAATTTTTACAAAAAAAGGAAATGCTCAAACAAATAACATCCAGTTATAAAGAGGATGGAGAGTGGATAAAGGAAAAAAACAAAAAACAAATTTGACTTTTGAGTCTTAATTCCTGGCCTTTGGCATTTTGCCTTTGCGGCTTTATGTATTGATACTACGTTAGCTTACAGCAGGACAGTTTGTTAAGGGGGTTGCTATGCCAAACAATTTTTCATGGAAAGATTTAGAGAAGGTGCAGTCAATGATAAATAGTATTCCATATTACAAGACTCTTTCCATGCAGTTGGAGAATGTTGGCGAGTCTGGATCATCATTACGAATCAAATTAAGGGATAAGCACAAAAACCTCTGGGGTAGAGTCCATGGCGGAGTGGTTGCATCCCTTGTTGATGCCGCATGTGGTTTATCTGTAATCCCCTTTTTGAAGGATGGAGAAACGATGGTAACCGCTGTCATGCAGGTTCAATATTTTGCTCCGGCTCACATTGGTAGCGGCAATTTAATTGGTCGTGGAAAGGTTGTTAATCGCGGAGGGCATCTGATTAGTGCGGAAGCGGAAATCTTCAATGAAGAAGAGAAACTTGTAGCAAAGGGGATGTCAGTACTAAAGATCCTTCGAAATCGCACTTTAGAGTAATCAATAAAGGAAAAATTTGTCGTGAAATGATTGCTTGATAAGAAGAATAGCAAGGAGCTTTTAATCTTGCTAACGCAGCACGTATAATTTGCAGCCGCCCGTTCGACTGAGTTCACGCCGAAGCCGCAACAGAAGAGTGTTCTCGGACAGCCTATGCAGTTATTCATTCTCTGCAAGTCTCTTTTAGGAGATATCAATGGCCTAACGCAATACCGCAAATTGCGAACTTTCTTTTACACCACCCGAAAAGGCCTGATGTTCAATTTTTACACATCAGGCCTTCATTTATTGCCCTTCCTGCGTCCAGCTAAATCTTTAAGAATACATATAATTAGAACTTTTATAGTGAAAGTGGGTGGTTATCTATTTTGTGCACTATGTGGCACAATCCGTGCAGGTTGTTAGCGTACTTCACTTCACCTATATGGCATTGCAAGCATTTCAATAAAGAGGGAGATGAAAATAAAGCCTGTTCATTATGTGCTAACTGCATTTTTGCATAAGAGCTGTGTGAAATTCGCATATCCCAATCTATCAATAAAGCTACAGTGATTGAATGCCATGCTTTTTTAATCTGGAGATAAAATGTTGATAGATGACAATAAAGCTAAAAAACCAAAGGAGGGTGTAATGTAATATGTTATCTCTGAAATTTAATGTAAATGTCTGTAAAAATTGTCCAACAAGCGACTGCCTCGTCAAGTGTCAGTATATGAATATCGATAAAGACACGGCGCGAGAGCAGATGGTGAAGATATATAATGGCGAAGACTCTTTTGTTCTGCACGATTGTGTCACCTGTTACGCTTGTGAGGAATATTGCAGACGGGGGAACAACCCATTTTATCTCATCACAGAACGGAGAGAAGAAAAGGGCATTCTCACCACCCCCCGGGCCATTACCAATCAATGGGTCAATATTGGAGAACCGACAGGGAAGTATCGACTCGGCGACGTCAAGGGGCGTGTGCTGTCCCTCGGCTTTATGCCGGAGCTTCTGCAGCTGGTGAAGGGGCGGCTCTTCGAGGATGTTATGCCCTCCTACCTCTTTGGCAACGATTTTTTCTGCAATGTTGTATTCATTCATTTTGCCAAAACCTCTATCATAAAAGAACGGTTGCCGGTCGTGATTGATAAGTACCGGAACCTCGGTGTGAAGGAGGTTATCTGTATGCACGACGAATGCTACGGCGCCTTTGCATCGCTCGCACCGGCATACGGGATAGAGGTTCCTTTCACGCCGATTCACTACTTCGAGTACTTATACGACAGGTTGAAAGCGTTGTCCGATGTGATCACGCCTTTGAACATTACTGTAGCGTACCAGCGGCCCTGTTCCGCACGGCTTTCAGCCGATAAACAGCACTATGTCCGCGATATAATGGAATTGATCGGAGTTGACCTTGTCCACCGGGAATATGAGGACGAGAATGCCCTGTGCTGCGGGGAGGTGATGGGATGGCTGTACGGCTATGATCTGAAATATGATTTGCAAAAACGGAATATCGACGACATGGTAAAAAACGGTGCCGATTACTGTCTTTTCAACTGCAACGCGTGTCAGAATGCCCTGTCGGAGAAGGTGGCCAAACGGGGGATCAAGTCGGTGCACATGATTGACCTGTGTCGTATGGCCATCGGCGAAAAACCGGAAATGGAGGTATGATGTTATGAGTGATATCGTTCGTTTACTTGCTAATATAGTAGGAGAGAGATATGTCTCCGACCAAGAAGAGGAGGCTTTTTTTTATTCGCGTGATCCGGGTCTGATGCCGGCCCGCAAACCGGACTATGTGGTTCTTCCTAAGACGACAGAGGAAATCCAGGCGATCGTCAGACTCGCAAACAGGGAAAAGACACCGGTTGTTCCGATGGGGGCGAGTCTCAGTTTGACAGGCCTTGCTATTCCCCTCAGAGGGGGGATAGTAGTTGATATGAAACGGATGAACAAGATCATCGCGGTCAACGAAAAGTCGCGCTATGCCCTCGTTGAAGGGGGTACCTCACAAGGTGCGTTAAAATCATATTTGATCAACAAATACCCCCGGCTGCGACACAGTCTCCCCGATGCGCCGCCCGCGGCGACCATTGCAGCGAATATTATGATACACGGTCAGGGCAGGCTTTCGCAACAGCATGGTTTCAACTCTGACATGATCAACGGATTCGAGGTCGTCCTGCCGTCCGGGGAGATCTGTCCGATCGGATCGGCCTCCATGACGTCGGATTGGTTTACGAAAGGGGCGCCGTTTCCGGATCTGTCCGGTCTGTTCTTGGGATGGTGTGGGTCCACCGGCATCATTACCAAGCTGGCAGTGCGGCTCTATCCCAATAAAAAGATGAGGGACGTCGAGATATTCCTCATCGATGATGAAGCGATTGTCCCGGAGGTGGTGTTTGAAATTACCCATACTGAACTGGCGGAAGATGTTCTTATTTTTACTCAGCCACTGCCAGCGGTCTTTAAAGATAACCACCACGTGAGCTTTTATATCACTGGCGATACCGACGAGGAGTTGGAGTTTAAGCGAAAAATACTCTGGAAAGCCCTGGATCCGTTTATCAAGCGTAAGGACGGCGGTTTTATGTCGATTCCGCCGGGTGTGAAGGGGTCGCTCATGGAGATGCCTCAGACGAGCGCCGCTCGGATCGCAGACATAAAGAAGGGCGGTGGGTTTGAATATTCCGGTCCCGTTGTCCCCGTAGAACGGTATCCGGAATGTGCGCGGAAACTGACCGAACTCGCCGTAAAATACGATCTTGCATATTCGGGCATGATACGGATTATTGCCGGCGGTCACTGCATGATGTACGCGTTTGCCTTCACCTTTAATCGGGCAGACGCCAATATGGTGGAGAGAACCAAAAAGGCGCTTGAAGAGGTGAGTGATTTTGCCCTCGAAATTGGCGGGCTTTACTGGAAACCAAATGTCGATGAACAGAATATGGCTATCAAACGGATGCATCCGAATACACGGAATCTGATGAGGATGGTAAAGAGTAACTTAGATCCTAATGGGATTATGAATCCGGGAAACTGGGAGGTTGTGTAGATGAAATATGAAGATATTATTCATAGGTGTTTCAGGTGTGGATACTGCAAACTGACGGGCGATTATGACGATTTCAACTGTCCCGCGTACCGGAAATTCGGATTTGAGACGTACGCTCCCGGCGGAAGGATGTGGCTGATCAGGGCGTGGCTCAATGATGAG
>JAUVKS010000009.1 GCA_030596145.1 Pseudomonadota bacterium
AATGCCGCGGGTGATAACAAATGCAAGAACAGAACCAAGGATGATTGCTATTATAGAGCCGACCATCATCAGACTGTTGGCCATGGATATCTGGTCGTTCATCTTGTCCCTTTGGTCGATCCTTGCCTCATCGCAGACCGCCTGGGCGGCTCTGGCCGCAGTCACCATCTCAGCGTCTGCTTCTACCTGTTTATCCTTTAATGTCACATAGTCGCCAAAGGCCGCCTTATATGCCTGAGTCGCTGCAATGATCTTATCGGTCTGCTGCTGGTTCCTGGCCTCGTTGAATCGTGACCTCATGTCTTTGGCCAGATTGACGATATTTTCCACAAGATTGTCAACACGCTGGGCATACTTGTGGTCACCGCGGATAATAAAATTCTTTTCCTGCCGCCGGGACTCCAACGTCCACTTGATAATGCGGTTGGCATCATCAGCCTTGATCAGTTTGTCTTCAAGCGCGGCTGCGGAAGCTCCGGCCTTTTGCAATTCTTCAAACTGGGCCTTTTGCTCCTGCCTTATGGACTCAGCGATTACGTTAACCTCCCTGGCCGATGTGACCATCTTGTCATCGGCAACTTTCTGTTGCTCTGAAAATCCCACATACTTCCCAAACGCATCTTGATACCCGCCGGCTGATGATATGACTTGGTCCATCTGTCTTATGTTAATCGGGTCATTGAATTTGGCCCTGGTCTCTTCGGACTGTTTTTTTAAGGCCACTACCTGCTCGGCAACCACATCAACGTATTTTTTGTCTCCACGGATTATGAAATTCTTTTCCTGCTGACGCGTTGCCAGGATAAATTTGATCAACCGGTTCACATCATCGGCCTTCTCTACCCTGTCCGTAACAGTAGAAAGTCCGTTGTAACCAACATAGGCCACTGCAATAAGCAAAACCAGCACTACAGCAAAACCGCCGATTATCTTTGATCCTACTTTCATATTCTTTAACATTTTTCTATACCTCCATTCTTGATTGTTGATTTATGATCGTCGATTAAGAGCTTTAATCATAAATGATAAATCTACGCTGCGTCCTCCAGAGCAACAACATCATCTTTGCTGAGCACACGATCTATATCGAGCAGTATCTTGACACCTCCTTCCATCTTGGCCATGCCGAGAATATAGGCTGTATCCAGACTGGTTCCGAATGTCGGTGTGTCTTCAATGTCATCAGCCTTGATGTTTAAGACCTCTGAGACGGAATCGACAACTACTCCGATCAGGATATCTGCTGCCCGGCTCTTGAGCTCAACTACGATTATGCAGGTGCGTTCGGTATATTTGACCTCTTTCATTCCGAATTTGAGTTTTAAATCCATCACAGGAATGACCTTGCCGCGAAGATTTATCACCCCCTTTACAAACTCCGGTGTCTGAGGCACGGTAGTGATCGGCAGCATCCCGATGATCTCTTTGATCTTCAGGATGCCTATACCGTACTCTTCGCCTGCAAGAGAAAAGGTAAGATATTTCCCTTCTCTGTCTTTCATGACCTTTACGGCCTGATCCATTGTTTCCGTTAATTCCGTCATTTTTTTGTCTCCTTTTTTGTCTCCTTTTTTGTCCGATTAGCCCGTTTGGGCCTGCATTTAACTACTCGACCAATTTCCCACTCGACCACTCGACCATTTCCCCAATCAACCAGTAACCAGCAACCAATCAAAAATCCTTATCATCTAAAGGAATTACCTGATCAGGACTTACTTCTTTGCTCTGGCTCTTTGGTTGTGTTCTGCGAACTGCCGGGACTTCGGCTTTTTTCGCCAGTCCGCCTCGGCTGAGCCTCGCGATGCCGGACGTGGTAGAAACCGGTAGAGCTATTTTTGTTTTTATCTTATGCTCTCTACCCAATCTCTGCTGCCTGCCTGCAGTCTCTTTCCCGCTTCCGCCGACTAAGGCTTCCAGTCCTTCTACAATCCCCACCATCTGCTCTGCATGTGCGCTCATCTCCTCAGAGGCGGATGCGGATTCTTCGGCGTTTGCTGCATTCTGCTGGGTTACCTTGTCCATATCGGCTACGGCGGTGTTTGTCTGCTCAATACCCTGAGCTTGCTCATTCGATGCTGCGGCTATTTCGGAGACCAGTTCTCCTACTTTGGGAGAGCTTTCCGCAACCTTTGTAAATGCATCATTGGTTCGTGCTACCAGTTCGGTTCCGCCTTTGATCTTTTTTACCGTTCCTTCTATTAGATCAGCCGTGTTTTTGGCTGCATCCGCAGAGCGGAGCGCCAGATTTCTGACCTCTTCCGCCACTACTGCAAAGCCTGCTCCTGCCTCGCCTGCACGGGCTGCCTCTACTGCTGCATTTAATGCTAACAGATTGGTCTGGAATGCAATCTCATCGATTGTCTTTACAACCTTCTGAGTTTCATCGCTGGCTTTTGAAATCTCTTCCATGGATGTGGTAAGTTCGACCATGGAAGAGTTGGCATCTGACACCACACGGCTGGTCTCTTTCATAAGACTGTCCGCCTGAACCGCATTATCTGCATTCTGTTTGGTCATGGAAGACATCTCTTCGAGGGATGATGATGTCTCTTCGATTGAGGCTGCCTGCTCGGATGATCCTTCGGCAAGAGACTGGCTTGCCTGTGAGATCTGGCCCGATGCTGAGGCTACCTGGCCGACAACATCATGCAGTGTATTTGCGACTCTTTTAATGGGACGGATAACCACTCTCGAAATCAATAGAAAAAGCACCAGGATAACGATTAAGCTTCCGGAAAGGCCTATAATTATATTCTTGTTCCGGAGCTTTCCAAGGGCTTTATACATCTCTTCGAGACTCTCTCTTACCATCAGGCCTCCGAGGACACGCTGGTTTGAACCATGGCAGTGAAAACAGCGATTTTCGTTCAAAATGGGGCGAATTGTGCTCAGATAAGGCTTTCCTCCTACGGTTTCTTCATATCCGGTCTGATCGGATCTGCCGTTTTGTATCAATTGATTGATTGCGGCTTTAAGGTCGGACGAACCAGTCAGTTCGGTTACCTTATTTCCGATTCTATTTTTTTCAGAGGCATAAGCTATCTGCTTGTCAAAACCAAAAATTAAGACCTCTTCCCCTTCTTCCGTAAAGGCTTCAAACCCTTCCATCTGGAATTCGATAGCTTTGGAGTCACCTGTAGCCATTGGATACATCATGCCGTTATAGAATGTGTCGGCAAGCATGTTTGCTGTATGAACTAACCCTGCTTTAATATGACTGCGTTGATCTGAGATATTAATATAGATTATAGAGCCAAGAATAAGTAAAAAGAGAATTGCAAGTCCGCCGATCATAAACGGCATACTTTTTGTCGTTTTATTTGTCGTTTCATTTTTCATTAGTGCGCCCCCCCATAGATTAAGGGTTTATAACGAAAGGCTCCCACACGTTCAGAGCAGTGGCATGTTTCGCACGCCTTCACTGTCAATTGCCCGGTGATATCCTCGGGGTCGTTTGTTTCCACATGGGTGCTACCAGGACCATGACAGACTTCACAGCCTGCGTCTTTAAGATGCGGGGTTTCTGCTTCTGATTTAAACCCGCCTGGTTCGCCGTATCCTGTAGTATGGCATTTAAAGCATCCTCTAAACTCTTCATCAGTCAATCTCTTTTTCATGGTTTTGATAGACTTGAATGAATTTCTTTTGTGCGAAAATGTTTTAAAGCTTTCGTACTCTGTTTCATGACATTCCATGCATGCATCCGAACCAACATAGGTTTTATCCGCTGCTTCACATCCGACCCTGCCAAAAGGGGCATAACATAACAGCCAGAGTAAAAGCAGGACATAGATGCATAAAGCTCTTGATAGAATATTTTTTGATTTTGTTAACATTGCCTATCCTCCTTGTTTTTTTGTTGTTATACTGTAAATGGTCATAATTGATGAATTCGTAAAAAGTCGTCACTCCGGTGAAAACTGGAGTCCACATGATCTGCAACTACTTGAAAAGACTGGATAGCGCTAACGGTTAGCGCTGATGCTTCACTTCGTGTCACTACGTGTCCGGCTGGAGTTTATCCCGCGCTTGATGCTGGGCCGGAATGACGGTGAAGGCGATGGTTTAATTTTATTCTTTAGATTCACCCAACTATCTGTTATTTACCTCGTCACAAAGATCATTGATCGTCGACTCTGAAAAACCGAATTTTCTCAACAATCTCACCACCTCGGAAACAGGAATCTTATGAAGTTTGCCTATCTTATAGGCCTTAACCTTCCGCTCTTTTACCCACCGGTAAATTGTAACTCGATTAACATTAAACAACATAGCTACTTCTGAAGTAGAGTAGAGTAATTCCGCCATTTAACCACCTTTTGCATGCAAGAATTGGACAATTTGCAACGATTTCATCTAATGCAACCATTGTAATCGGCAAAAAATAAAAAAACTTTAGTAATTATATGAGGAAGATTTGTAATTATTGTCGCAAAGATGGCCGTCATTCCCGCCCCGTATGTCATTCCCGCGAAAGCGGGAATCCACGGAATAAACTCCAGCGGGAATCCAAAAGCATCGAAGTCGCCAGAAATACTGGATTTGGCATTATTTTCGCGAGAATGACAGGCAACACAGCAAGATGCAGTCCCGCTTTCGGGCGGGATTCGACTGTGCGGCTTGCAGCCGTTCAATAAAGACACCTGCTGCGCAGGAGATTATTGCGGATTAATCTTAGTGGCTGATCTACGCCTGCCTGTGCGTTGCACGCAAACAGGGGCATAAGCGTTAACTTAAACTGGAGTTGTGGAGCGGTTAACCCTACAACGACACTTGTCATTTCGACCGAAGGGAGAAATCTTTAACTATTTGTTTTATAATAAGATTTCTCGTCGCTTCGCTCCTCGAAATGACATCTAAAATGGTAAGTAACGTTGTAGGGTTAAGATATTGTGAGATCTTTTGGCTGTTTTGACTGGTTCCTTTTTTACAGGGCCAGAGCGGAAGGGATTAATTCTGCTTTTTCATTCCCTTCGAAAACTGCTTTGTTCTCGGTCAGAGGATGCTTAACGGAATAATCCGATTCAACAAGGACTACCTGTTTTCCAAGCATTTTTTTTGTGTTGACCACAATGGGAGCTCTCAGGTTTGCCGTTACATTGAACGGATCAGAACTGATCGTTACAACAGACAACAAAACCACATCCTCAGGCCCACGCGATGCAATTTCGAGTAATTTTACTTCATCGTCAGATATTACCGGCTCGTAATCCGGCTTTGCGACAAAGGAATGGATAACGACAAAAGCGACCGAACCATCCTCAACGGACTGAAACCATAAGAAGGGAATCTTTTTATCCTGCGTGAGAAGCACATATCTTCTTAAGTGTTCAAACCCTAACATTCCATCCTTCATCTGAATAACCCTGGATTCATCAATACTTATATCTCCAAAGCGGGTGGTAGAAATTCTCACTAAACTTCCTCCTTTGGCTCCTTCGGATTTTTCAGTTTGTTCCATACAAGAGACAGGCTTTTGCTGATTGAATCATCGCGCCCTGCCTCTGCCGCCAGGATATTCTGTTCCTTAATCATTTGATAAACTTCCTCGCGGTGAACGGTTACATCATAGGGAGCATCTATCCCTATCCGTATCTGTTTACCTTTTATATCAGAAACGGTAATCTTTATATTGTCACCGATTCTGATTGATTCCCCTAACTTCCTTGTCAGGATTAGCATATGATTTATCTAAGAAAATCGATTATTGTTAAATTTCCTATCCTTGATGCCACAGAGTACGAGGCCTTCAAGACAATCTCTTTCATGGCAAGCTTGGTAATTAATTCAGATATATCAGCTTCTTCTGTCTCAGAAATCAGCCCTGCTAAATCCAGATCCATATCAGTCAGGTTGTTTTTCGCTATCTCTAATCTGTTCACCCTGCCGCCGCACCTGGAAATATTTTTCGATATTTGATCAGACGAATCCTTAAGACTGTCTAAGCAGGACGCTATGCCGTCCGTATCGTTATTCTCCAGCGCAGTCTTCAAATCATTGAGAGTCCCGAATACATCAACACTCCCGGCCCCCTTGTCCGTAAAAGCTGCTTCACCTGAAATGGAGTAAGTAAAGGGGGTTCCTTCGCCGATATTAACAGACATTTCATCGCCGTTGCCGTTGTAGTAGCCTGCGGCAAGGGCCTGGACGTAAAAGATGTCATCCTCTGACAGGTTTGTCCCTACCTCGGTAAACGTTAATTCCACCCCGTCTCCAAGTGTAATGAGCACGCTAAGGTCCTTAAGTGGTGGGTCGTCGTCATTCCAGGTTTTTCCTCCATCAGTTGAAACCTGATATTCCGTATTGACTAATGTTTCACCATCAGTTAGTATTTTCACAACATAAGTATTGTTCACACTGCCTGAATAGTCTCCGCTTGAAGTCACTGTGCCGTCAAAATCACCATTCCCATCAGCCGCGGTAGCCGTTCCTATAGTGGCAACTCCTACGGAAGATGAAAAAGGAGTTTCTCCCGTTTTAGCGCCCGAAAAAAGATACCTGCCCTCATACTTTGAATTGGCAAGGGCAAGCATTTCATCTATGAGCTGCTGCACTGTCCCTGCTTCCGAACTTCGCGCCTCGGCAGACGAGGTCGCCGTTGACTGGGCAACGGCCACTTCCCTTGCCTTTACCAGAAGGTCGCCCGCTGCCGACAGTTTTGATTCCGTAATTGTAAGCCATGAATCACAGCTATCAATATTCTTGGTGTACTGCTCGACGGATGCCCTGGATTCTCGTAAGTTCAGCACCCTGTTCATACCGATGGGATCATCCGACGGCCTGTTAATCTCCTTTAGCGAAGCAATTTTTTCAGCGAGTTCATTATAGCTGTCCTGAGACTTAAACATATTATTGACTATTGTATTAAACTTTATGTTTTCCGATATACGCATATAAGGCAACCTCTTTGGATTTATGATTGTTGATTGTTGATTGTTGGTCCGCCAAAGGGCTCTGGCGGATCAATCGACAATCATCAATCGACAATCATCAATCCTTCTGCTCTATCTTTTCAATCGACAATCATCAATCATCAATCCTTCTGCTCTATCTTTTCAATCGACAATCATCAATCATCAATCCTTCTGCTACACCAGGTTCAGCAGGGTATCTGACAGTTCCTGTGCGGCGACGAAAAGTTTGGCTGACGCATTATAACCGGTCTGATACCTGATAAGGTTCAACATCTCTTCATCAATCGACACCCCTGAAATCTCCTCTCTTCTGTTCGTCAACTGGGTCATGAGATCCGTATGATGATCAAAACTCCTGTTCACAGACGCAACATCCTGACCAACCTGCGCCACAAGAGACGAATAGTAGCTGCTGAAAGTCGATGTGCCGTTCATAGTCAGGGCATCTTTTATAGCATTCATACTTACGGCATTTCCGCCATCGCCGTTAACCGTCTCTGATGCCGCTATTTTATCTATATCGGCTATGATAAGACTGCTGACCTTCATATATCTGGCCTCTTCGACTTCTGGATCTATGTCAAAGACGAAGAAAGCTTCACCCAGATTTTGATTCGTATCATACCCCTTTATATGCTGGGCATTTACCTTCTCAACAAGGGTTGCAGCCAGAGCATCAAGTTTATCCATATAACCCGTTTCATCGGCATTCCTAACCGTGGTATCGCGAACATCTATGAAAGCCGCCAATTTCCCCTTTTTTATAGAACTGTTGATTACTTCATCCGTGTTGTTTTTGAAAACAACGTCATAAAAAGAAGGATTGGAGTCGGGGGTATCTGTCTTGACATCAAGTTCCCATGTCTGGCCGCCTTCTACCAGCGGCATGCCATTGGACAGAAAGACGCTTATCGAATCCTTTGAATCCTTGACATAATGGAAATCGACAATCTCAGCCAGCTCTGATAAAAGATTTGCCCTTTTGTCTCTGAGACTATTCAAGCCAGGCTCATCCGTATCCTCCGTTCCTGCCTGCAAAATTTTGGTGTTTATATCAGCTATATCCGAAGCATATTCGTTGATCTGCTCCACCATAACCGGTATCCGTACATTTGCGTCATTCTGCGCGGAAAGGAGTTCATCGCTATATGAGCGAAACATGGAAGTCAGACTCTCGGAAACGGAAACAAGCGTCTGTCTTTCAGCCTGCCCTGAAGGATTTACAGACAAATCCTCCCAGGCGCCCCAGAATTTATTCATTAATTCATTAATTCCGCCGCCGTCAGTTTCATTAAAGGTCATTTCAATCCTGCCCAGCGCGTCCTTTTTAGCTTCACTGTCCCCCAAATCATTTGCCTGCTCATTGAGCTGAACCCCTAAAAACTGATCATATATCCTTTGTATCCCTGCTATCTCAACACTTTGAACCAATGTGCTGAATGCCGCTCGCTGCCTCGAATATCCAGTAGTGTTTGCATTGGCAACATTGGTTCCCGTAATATTTATCGCGGTCTGATGACTCAACAGACTGTCTTTTGCGATATTCAATGTGTCGATGCCCGACATTTGCCTATCCTTCCCTGCTTACTATCTTTCCATTTAGATTGTTTGCTTTTAATGTTCCCGTACTCAGATAGGTTGCGCCGGGGTAGATAAGCTGCCCTAAAAAATCGATAGATTTTCGCACATAAAAAAGAGAGGAATCGAGCAGCGTTTTATTCCTCTCGTTCAACCCGTGAATCTCCATTAAAAGAGATTTGAGCGCTGACCGGCATTCCTCAATATCCCTTTTCTGGTCGTCATTTCCATGGAGCAGCAGCGTTGAAAGCCTTATATCCTTATTGAGGGCCTTTCCGTCAAGCTTGAGGGCATTGATGATTCTCTCAACTAATTTTGTCCTCGCCCCTTCCACCATCCTGGCCTTCAGAATACAGGTCTCTTTTCTTGAATTGCTTTCATACAGTTCATCCACAGAAGATCCTGCCAGGATTTCCCTCTCACTCAGGAAACATCTGTGAAGTTTACTGTAAACCTCAATCTCTTTTTTCAGGACTGAAATCAGAGAATCATAAAGTGAATGCAGTTCGTTATTCATTGCTTTAAACCATGATATCCAGAATTGATTCGCTAATCATTTTTTCGGCAATCTTTTCTCCGTTAACATCGTAGTTTCCCGTTTCTATCTGATCTTTCAATTCATGGACCTTTCCTTCGCGAACATCGGGGAGTTCTTTGATAGCCTTCTCTGCCTGCTGAATATCCCTTGCCGCGGAGGATAGAGTGACCTTCTCTTCCGGAACCACACTGTTAGCCACCTGCTTTTCAGGCGCGGAACTCGCTTTCTCCTCATTTATCTTATACTGTGAAATGAGTTCAGTTATGGAATTTCCACTCTCAGAAACTTTCATCTGCAACACCTCCTTTTTATTTTACCCTATGAGACCTTTGCAAAAACCTTATATTTTTCAAAAGTCTTACTACTTTTATAGTAATATCGGCAAGTTTACAATAAAACTTTAGTAACCATTCAGGTTTAAAGGTGTTAGGTGTTAGGTGTTAACCAATTGATAAAACAAAGAATTGCCTCAGCCTAACCCTCTAACCCTCTAACCCTCTAACCCTCTAATCCTCTAACCCTCTAACCCTTTAACCCTCTAATCCTCTAACCTTCTAACCTTCTAACCTTCTAACCTTCTAATCTTCTAATCCCTTTCCCTGACCTCTGACTTAAGCTGGCGCAGGAGCATTTTCTGAAGGCCTATGCCTCCCCCTCTTTTTGCGAGGTCTTCCGCTACCTTCTGATCAATCATTGCGGAATAAATATCCTTGCCTGGAAACTTGGTCCCGCTTTGCGGAATAGTGCTCCGCATGGTCTTGAGCATGTAATTGATGAAGATGGCTTCAAAATCAGCACACGCTTTTTTCAGCTTCTCTTCACTGGTTCCCATCTGCTGCCCGTCAGGCCGATTCATTTTTTCGCGCCCGGAAAGCTCCACTATTGATGATCCATTTAATTTTATCTCTTCCATCTGACCCCTTTGGATTTATGATTGATGATTGTTGATTGATGATTGAAAAACCCTTCAATCAACAGTCAACAATCCTTTTGCTCTATCTTTTCAATCGACAATCATCAATCGACAATCATCAATCCTTTGACTCTATATTACCTTCAAATCCGCCTGGAGCGCCCCTGCAGATTTGATTGTCTGCAATATGGTTATCAAATCCCCTGGCGTAACACCTATTGCGTTGAGCGCCCTTACAACCTCCTGAATAGTAACTCCCTTTGGCACCAGCACCAGGCGATTCTTCTCTTCTTCAACACCGATTGCTGTTTCAGTTGTCACAACTGTCTGTCCTCCCGGAGCGATCACAGCGCCGCCTCCCGTATCAACCGGAGCGCTGCCGGCAGGAGGAGCAGGGGCAAATGGAGAGGGTTGGGACACCCCCTTTTCTTCCTTTATCTGGATGAACAAATTCCCATGTGCCACGGCAACGGTGGATATCCTAACATTTTCTCCCATAACAATTGTGCCGGTCTTCTCATCTATGACCACAACCGCAGGAGAGTCAACCGCAACATTAATGTTTTCAAGAATCGAGACAAGCTTCACTATACTCCCTTTAAAAGATTCCTTTATATTTACAGCAACGGTAGATGAATCAACAAGCTTCGCCTCCACGCCGGCTATCACACCATTTATGGCTCCGGCCATCCCTGTCGCAGTCGTAAAATCAGGTCGATAAAGATTTATGGAGAGTGACTTCCTGTTTTCAAAATTGTATTCCAATTCCCTCTCGATAAAGGCGCCGTTTGTAATCCGACCAACAGTCGGGTGATTCTTCGAAACACTCGCTCCTCCCCCGCTTGCAGCAAAACCTCCGATAGACACCGCCCCCTGCGCCACTGCATAGACCCTGCCATCCGCCCCCTTGAGCGGTGCCATAAGAAGAGTCCCTCCCCGCAGGCTATCTGCATCACCGATAGATGAAACCATAACGTCTATTTTCGATCCCACCTTGGCGAATGGAGGAAGCTCGGCGCTGATCATAACTGATGCCACATTATCTGAGCTAAGGTCATTTCGGGACTCTTCTTTCATCCCAAGCCCCTGTCTGCTCAACATATTGGCAAGGGTTTCCTTTGTGAATCCGTTTTCAATATCGTCACCGGTTCCGGCCAGACCAATTACCAGGCCATAGCCGATCAACTGGTTATCCCTGACCCCGCCGATACTGGAAATATCCTTGATACGGGCAGCATAGGCATGAGACGCAATAACCAGACCAACTATTAAGAAGATGACGATATATTTGAAAACGTTGCTTTTTTTCATGAAACTATCCTTTTTGGATTTATGATTGTTGATTGTTGATTGTTGGAATCGCTTCGCTCTATCTTTTCAATCGACAATCATCAATCGACAATCATCAATCCTTTAAAATGGCCATGTCCAATCCACAATGCGCGTCAGCCAGCCCGGTCTCATTTTGTCATTAACCACGCCATCGCCAGTATAAACAATTTTTGCATCGGCAATGTACTGTGATGATATAACATTGTCCGAGGTAATATCCTCGGGTCTGATAATGCCGGAAACAACAATGTACTGGTCCTCGGCATTTATAGCCAACCGCCGTTTCCCCTCTATGGCCAGATTGCCATTGGAGAGTACCCTGACGACCTTAGCTGTTATTTTTGCCTCTAATGTACCATCACGACTCGTTTGGCCCTTGCCTGTGAGGCTATTTTTGGAAGAGCCGCCGATCTGAATAGATGGGAGAAGCCCTGCGGTATGTATATCTGCTCCGTCTGTAAGATCCTTGTTTCTCCTGGCGATCTGTCTATCCACCCCGAGGAGGGAAGATATTCCTGCAAGCGTCTGGGTGTCTCTGCTGGTAGTTGTATCGGCGGAATTGCTGCCCGAGGAATACTCGTCTATGACTATTGTAATGATATCATCGACATGTCTTGCTTTATTATCGGTAAAGAGCGAATTTTTCGCATTTTCGCCGGGCCAGATGGATCCTGTGGGCGGAAGCGATATTTTCTCCTTTGGAACCGGAACAGATTCATCTTTTTTTACCATATTAATATTTGAAGAACATCCGGCAACGACAAGCAGAAAAATGACACCTAACACTATGTTGAGTGGTCGAGTAGTCGAGTGGTTGTTATTGTTTGATTTCATATCGTTCACCTTGAAATTGGACGTTTGACGATCTCTGCGCCTTAGAACTCCACCGTTGCCAGAGAATTACCCGTCACCCTAACATAAATCACCTTTTTAGATGATACATTCCTGACCTTTATCAACTCCCCGTACATTCCATCCTGCTCTGACACTCCAATGGTCGTTATTCTCATCGGGCCGTTTTCAAAAAAAATTCTTACCGGCTTTCCCCTCTTTATCATCGGTATGCTTCTCACCATATTCCCGTTTATTTCGGTATTTGGTTTAACATTGGTGCGAAGTTTCATGCCAACAACAGCATCAAGGCTCGATATGACATTTGAGGGCAAGCGGTTAAACCAGCTTTTGACTAATCTCACATCATCACGATTAATCCTGGCATTTCTATGAAGAGACTTTGTGCTGACCACAACATCCATCAGCACCTCTATCCTTGCTCTGACGGTCTTTCCTTTCAGAAATACGCCATTTTCATAACACTTGACGGTAAAGGAAGAATCTCCTATAAAATTCTCATTCCTTCTGCTCATGACCCGATAGGTGATTTTTTTTCCTGTCAGTTTCAAATCAGACACCCTGGCGGGAAATTCCACCCGCACAACGCTTTTCGGCCAGGGCATGTTATTTTCAATATATGTCCTGACATGCGTCTTTATCGTTTCCCCTTTTATCACTGCTGCAGAAGCCGCGCACAACAGATGACCGTTAAAAAGAAACAGGGAAACAACACCCGCAATTAAGAAAGCTGTCTTATATATTTTGCCTGACATCCTCACTCCTCACTCCTCACTCCTCACTCCTTAATCCTCACTCCTCACTCCTTAATCCTTAATCCTTTAATCCTTTAATCCTTTAATCCTTACTCCTTAATCCTTACTCCTTACTCCTTACTCCTTTAATCCTTAAAACTTACCTCTTGAGGCCGTTAGCCATTTGCAGCATCGCATCCGCTGTCTGAATTGCCTTTGAATTTATCTCGTATGCTCTCTGGCCAACAATCATATTAACCATCTCATCCACAACATTTACATTTGACATCTCAAGAAAAGTCTGCGAAAGGGTGCCGACCCCATCTTCTCCAGGATTCCCGACAGTGGCGGTGCCGGAGGCGTCTGTTTCGTCATAGAGATTTCTTCCAAGACTGGTAAGTCCGGCAGGGTTGATAAACTTGGCAAGCTCTATTCTGCCGGTTGTCTGAGTTAATCCGACGGTTATAGTGTATGTTCCGCCGCTATCAACGGTAAAAGTATCCATATCATCAGGTATGGATACTGCAGGTATCATTTTAAGCCCTTCGGCATTACACAGCATGCCATCCTTGTCAGTTCTGAAACTGCCCGCACGTGTATAAACGGTAGTCCCATTGTTATCAAGCTGAAAAAAACCATCCCCCTCAATAGCAAAGTCGAATTGATTGCCCGTCTGCATATAATCACCCTGGGTAAACATTTTTTGAACAGCCACCGGTTTTACGCCCATACCGATCTCTATACCCACCGGCAACTGATCCCCGCCGGATGTCTCGGCCCCTGCTTTCGAATATAACTGATACATGAGATCCTGAAAATCGGCCCTTGCCTTTTTAAATCCCACGGTATTGATATTGGCCAGGTTGTTCGCAATAACGTCCTGGCTTATCTGCTGCGCTTCCATGCCGGTTGCGGCTGTCCATAAAGCCCTTATCATGTTAATCCTCCATTTTTATTACAGTTTCCCGATGCGGTTTGTTGACATTTTGTCTTGTTCCGATATAGTCTGAATCACTTTCTGGTATGATTCAAAAGTGCGCTGTATATTGATCATTTCGACCATTTCTCTTATAGCCTCGACATTGGAAAGCTCAAGGTATCCGGATTGGACACGTACATTTTCTTCCTCTTTTGAGCCCGCTAAATTATCAGGATTAAGAAAACCTGCGCCTCGTTTAACAAGAGCAGACGGTTCGCGAAAGCTCACGATCTTCAATGCATCGACTTCATCGCCATCCACACTTATCGTGCCTTCCTGGCTTATCTCGATGTTGTTCCCATCAATGGTAATTTTTTCACCTCTACCAAGAACGTAATCTCCGGCCTGTGTAACCAACTCTCCGGCCTTATTGAGCGTAACCCTTCCATCTCTTGTATAGGAAACACCGGCTTTTGTCTGAACAGCCAAAAATCCCTTCCCGTGTATTGCCAGATCCAGAACATTGCCGGTTTTCTGAATAATTCCCTGGGAATAATCGGCAGTCGTCGCCGGTCCCTGAGCGGGTCTGCCTTCATTTATTCCCCCTGCTGCGTTTCCATTTAAAAAACGGAACCGCTCTGCCTTGAAACCAGGAGTGTTAACATTGGCAATATTGTGCGTGACGCAATTAAGCCGGCTAATCTGCTTTATAGCCGCATTTGCCATTATCTCAACGCCCTTAATCATGTTTCCTACCCCCTTTCCTGCATGTAAATAAAGCAATTTGTATGCCAGATGGGCGGAGCAAGGATTGTTGATTGTTGATTTATGATTGTTGATTGAAAAGACAGAGCGAAAGGATTGATGATTGTCGATTGATGATTGTCGATTGAAAATATAGAGCGAAGCGATTCCCTCAATCATCAATCATCAATCCAAAGAGGTCGGGAGGCAGGCAATTTTGTTTATAACAGGAAATTTTTTCCCATTCGGTTGGCTATTTTATAACTGAAAATTAAAAGATGAACGTCCAACATCGAACGTCGAACGTCGAACGTCGAACGTCGAACGTCGAACGTCGAATAATGATGTCGCTCCGCTCTTCAAATTATTTCGACCTGTGCGGTTACTCCTCTCAAATCCCCTCTAACAAGAGGGGTGGACACGAAGCGGACGGGGTGTGTAAAAGGATGTAGCAGCATATCATATAAACACACCCCTAAATCCCCTCTTATTAGAGGGGACTTGAAAATTATCTAACCGCACAGGTCGAAATTATTCCAACATCTTTTCCAATTCAACGTTCGATGTTCATCTTTTCCTTATCTTTTCCCATTCAATATTCGATGTTGGACGTTCGACCTGCCGCGACGGGCGCGAGCACGGTGGATGTTCGATGTTCATCTTTTTTAATCCCCTAATCTTCTCACCTTCTCACCTTCTCACCTTCTCACCTTCTCACCCTCTCACCCTCTCACCTTCTCACCTTCTCACCTCTGTACCGATCATTGACAGAATAAACAAAGGCCAGGATTTCAGCAACAGCCTTATAAAGTTCAAGAGGAATCTCTTCATCGATATCAAGCCGGCTCAAGACCTGCACCAGAGCAGGATCTTCTTTTATCGGCACCTTATTTTTTTTCGCAAGTTCTATAATCTTTTCTGCAATGGCCCCTTTTCCCCTGGCTGTGACCCTCGGCGCCGAATCGCTTTTTTCGTCATATTTTATAGCGGCGGCAATTGTTATCTCTTTTTTGTCTTTGTTCATAAAAGCCCTTTATTTCATGCCAAAATATCTACGCTTTCCAGGGTAAACAGGTTTTGGAACTCGCGATGTTCAACCTTTGTCTTTAAATTATCCTTCTCTGTCACACACTTCAGGTAATCTATGTCATATCCAAGAGCCATAAGCTTTTCTCCCAGTTCCTCCAGAAAAGGTCTAATAAAATCGCGCAGATTTTTATCCCCACATTTCAATACACAGCTTATTTTATTTGCCTTGATTTTCGCTTCGACAATAATGTCGCCAAGAGCATCCATATTCAGCAGAAACAGGACGGTCTTCTCTTCCCGGCGACCCTTGCCTTTTGAATCCCGATTTTCAAATTTCACAAATATCTCCGCCAGGCCCATACTCTCCGGAAACAGCATGGGAATTTGAAACATATATTTACCTTCATGTTCCTGAAACAGATAATTTATCACCTGATGAGAATCGATTACCTGTAAAGACGAACGGACAAATCCGGCAAGTTTCTCCGCTGCGGGAAGATTTCTGGTTTCAATCAACGTCTGAAGCCTGTCAGACATCCTTATCAAGAGTCCCTTCAGGTTTTCAGAGGGATTCTTTACCTTCTCCATCAAGTAACCGAATTTGTGGACATAATCTCTAAGAAAGAAAGGTTTTTTTAAACTTTCCCTGGAAAATATCAGCGATTCTAATATATTTTGTATATTCTTGACATCTTCCTTCCCGAGATGCGCTGCAAGCTCTCCTAGATTTTCAGGGCTGAACCTGTCAACGCCTTTCATGAAAAACTCAAAAAGCGCTTTCGGGTTTGAACGGTAAAATCTCAAACAATCCATCAGCCTGGGATTTTGCAATGTTTCATTCGGAATAATACGAAGGATAACACCGGGATGCAACTGTTCCACCTTTACCGCAACCTTTTCGCCTTTATTAAGCGGCAGATCGGAATTTGCCATAATTCTGCTGTTTTTCAGCAAAATCAGTACATTTCCATGGCGAGAATTTTCCATGATTTCCGCTTCCACTACTTCTCCAACGGAAAGAGTCGGCAAAAATTCCGCTTTTTTTTGAATTTGTAACAGGTGATTTAATTTAAGGGATGCTATTGCAGGGGGCAGAATTTTCATTCTTTTTCAGATGAAGATCTAAGATAAGACATATCTCTCCTTCAGTTAAATTCAACGTGTCGGCTATCTCTTTTTCGGTCATACCCTGTTTTGTCATTTTTACAACATCTTCATACTTTTTCCCACGGCTTGAATCTCCTGACTTCCGATCTTCGGAACTGCTGTCCGATTTTTTTATAAGAGTCTTAGATAGCTTCTCTTTTTCATCCAGAGAATATGCAATATCCTTAATTTCATTCAAGGCCTGGAAAAGATGATCGGTAGAACGCCGGGAGTCTTCGATCAGCTTACTGAATTCAGAAAAAGTTTCCGCACCTATTTCAGGGGGTCTCTTTTTCATTTCTCTGCTTACCGCCCGGATAAGAAATATAATGATAAGGCACAGCGCTACATCAGCAAGGATCTGAAGTCCCAACATTAACTCTATAGTCATCAATCCCTCAATCCCAGCATTCGAAATTCCTCAATCCCAGGTGCAATACAAAAAAGTGACACCATGGGAATAATGCAGTTTAGCCATTGAACATACTGATTGAATGTCGAATGTCGAACAGGGAATGTCGAATAATGAAGGAAGAAAAATCTATTCAAAATCCACTTGTGGGTATTATTTGCTCCGCAACAATCTAATAGAAGCATCCGCACTTCGACATTCATAATTCCTTGTTCGACATTCGACATTCAAAAGAAATTACCCAATTTAATATCTTATCACTTTTTTGTATTGCACCCAATCCCCCAATCCCTTTATACCGTTATATCTACTCTTTCTCGGGGTTTATCGGCAGACACGTCACCGTCAGCATCATCAGCGCCCTCTTTTTCCATTTTTGCCCTGTTTTCCCGGTTCTTTTCTCTTTTGTCCCGCTCCTCTTCCTCCCTGAGCATAAGCCGCTCAGATTCTTCAAGGTCTTTGACTTTTTCCTTCAGCTCTTTTTTCTCTTTAGCAAGTTGAGCTTCAAAATGTCTTTGCTGGATGTCAGCCTGCTGCTGTTGAACCTGCTGGACACGTTCAACTGCGCTGGATTGCGATAATACCTGTTGCACATCAATCGATCTTACCATGATTTCTACATCCCCTTTTCGGATAAAGAATCGAAAGTCTGCAAATCAAACTAATCCCCCAACTGTTTTATCGTCACAATCTATTACAATCTTTAGTCGTAACAGTTCAGCCACAAAGGCACTAAGGCACCAAGATTATAATATCTTTCTCTCTGCGCTTAAACGCTAAGTTATTTTGTAAACGTTCACGAGTTGCATTTATACCATACGAGGTTGTTTTAAAAGATGAACGTCCAACATCGAACATTGAACATATTAAAAGATGAACGTCCAACATCGAACATCGAACGTCCAACATCGAATGAAAAAACAAACACCCAATACCGAACATTGAATGACTATTTCTGTTTCTTTTCAGCAGTTTTGATACTTGTAACGAAAATTTTAATTAATTCCTCTGTTTCCTGTAAAATATCATCTAATAGTTCAGCTTTTTTAATTAGTGGTACACGCTGAATAAGTTTTAACCATCGCTGGGTCTCCCTGAGTTCCTTTTTTCACATTCAACATTCGATGTTGGACGTTCGATGTTCGATGTTCATCTTTTCTTTCATCTTTTCCCATTCAACATTCGATGTTGGACGTTCGATGTTCGATGTTCATCTTTTCAATCCCTCAATCCCTCAATCCCTCAATCCCTCAATCCCTCAATCCTAATAAGGTATCCTTATCAAAATGACATTAAAACCGGACTCATATACAATCTGAAAAAGAACGTCATACTTCCTCAGGAGAAATAGCGCATATAACAATCTTTTATCTTCGTTCAGATCATGAAAGGGATAGTCGGCTGAGTTCCAATTTTCGATTAGTTCTTTTATCTGGATTTCGGCAATGGGCGCTCCGGTATCCTTAATTTTGACATATACATGTGAATTGTCATGACCTGTAGAGATAGCAAGCTCCTTTAATTCGCTGTCTTTCATGGAATTCAATGAATGTCTGATCACCGCTGACAGAGAAATGGAATAATCGGCTTTTGTTCCCAATACTTCGGGAATTTCCCTATCCAATGTTAGTTTCTTTTTGATATTATGCTTAAAATCCGGGTAAAATTGAAGGAATGCTATTTCGGCTTCTATAAGTTCGGATAGATTAATTCTTTGCAAGGCAGTATCGCCTAATCTATGAAATTTTCCTGCCACATCATTGAACAGGTCGAAAAACCTGTCTGCTTCCTTTGCAATCAAACCAGCATCATAAATTACCTTTTTGAAGCCTTCCAGAATATCTCCATCCATCTTATTGCCACTATTTACAGTAAGTTCAAAGCTTTTCTTCGCTCTCCCCTCCAAAAGCTTAGAACGGCCCAAAATCCCATTTAAGGGGTTGGCAAAGTTGTGAAGAATGCCGGGAATAAGCTCCCAAAAAGTCGATTCAAATTCTTTTTCCAGTTCCCTGAAAATTTCTCCTTGGTTCATGTGCTCATTCATTTTTCAAATAATTCCACCATTTCATTTATTTAGATATAATCCTTTTATAATAAAACAAACCTGGTAAAGTACACACTTTTTATTATCTCATCATCCATAAAATTATTCGACCTGATTTTAATTTCTTTTTTTAACTTCCTCCTGTTTCCATACAAATCCAACAGCTCTTTCAATGTCTTGTATATGATTCTTCTCAGCTCGGCCCTATCTTTTGGCAGCTTCGCTCCTCGATTCAGTTCAATAACCACATCACAAAGCAGAATCCTGTCTTTCTTATGAACACCTTTTATATGAATAATGAAATCATTAAAATATTCAAACCGTTCTTCCGTGGAAGCTGTCCCTTGTGAACTTTCTTCACGGAACCTCTGACCTCCGACCTCCGCCCCCTGACCTCCGACCTCCGACTTCTGACCACTGGCAGACCCGCCGCCTGCAAACGCCGCAACGCACATGCATACGGCTATCAGCATCTTTTTGTAATATCCATTAAATAATATCATGTCTGAATTTTTTCGAGCTACCCCTTAATCTCAGTATCGCCCTGGAATGAATCTGACAAATTCTTGATTCCGTCAACTCCAAGACCAAACCTATCTCCTTTAATGTCAACTCCTCATAATAATAGAGGGACAAAACCAATCTCTCTTTTTCAGGTAGTGAATCTATTGCATTCTTCAATGCCTCTTTGAGTTCACTGCGGGCAAGAAGGAAAAAAGGACTGTTTTGATCAATTTTCTCTAACACCTCATACGTACCGTATTTTTCACAGTAGTCCGGGGGCAAATCGTCATTGCTCAGAATGCAGGCGCCCCTTGCTTCATCAAGAAGTTTATAATATTCTTTAAGCGATATGCCAAGATAATCCGAAACCTCCTCATCCGTTGGATGACGTCCGAACTTTCTCCGCAATGCCTCAAATGTCTCCTCCAGTCTTGTTTCTTTGCTTCTAACCGACCTGGACACAACATCTCTCGACCTTAATTCATCCAGCACTGCCCCCCGGATTCTGAACTCCGCATATGTCTGAAACCGCACCTTTTTCGTTTCATCAAATTTCTCCAGTGCAGACATCAATCCCATTATGCCGGCATTGATTAAGTCATCTTTATCCACATGACCCGGAAGTCTCATTGCAATCCTCTCGACAATATTCTTGACGAAAGGCGCGTATTTCATTATCAGTTTCTCGTGATTTTTTTTGTCAGCCATTTTTGTATAAGCTTAGCCACAAAGGCACTAAGACACTAAGATTTTAAAATGATTATTTATTTCTTATGAATTCGTAAAAAGTCCCGAAATCGTCATGCCGGACTTGATCCGGCATCCAGAACGCATTGAATTTACTGGATAGCGCTGATGCTTCACTACGTGCCCGGCTTTCGCTGGAATGACGGAAAAGAGAACTTTTCGACTTTTTACGATACCATCATTTCTTATGCACAGTAAAAAGCAATATCTGTAAATTTTTTTGGAAATAAATTCTTTCCTTTTAACTAAGTTGAGCGATTTATTGCGAAGATATGTGCCGAGATCTTGATGCATAAGGGTTTGCGAAAACCACAGGCATACCTGTGGATATGTCGAGGATTTTCGCGAATCCTTGATGCGCAAGAGATCGGTGCAGATCGAGTAAA
>JAUVKS010000117.1 GCA_030596145.1 Pseudomonadota bacterium
CCTTCTCTGAGTTTAAAGTTGAACCCCGAGAGCTTTGATTCGATAATTTTGTAGGGTGGCATTTTATATGCCACCGTTTGCGGTCGGGTGTAAAACCCGACCCTACAATCCAAAACTCGCTCTTCAGAATCATATTTCCAAAGCTATATGCAGTTTCGAGATGGTTGTGCGAAGATCTTTTTTATAAATCCCAGATAAACGTTACTCCGCTATTTGGGAATATCCACTCATCATCGCTTATCTTCAACTTTATCGATTCTCTCTCCTTCTTGACAACCTCCGGATAAGGATGCTTTCCGGCAAAGAAACTCACCTCTCTTACATTTTTCAGGTTCGTACCACCGTAGTTGAATGAAATTTCCAGACCCCGTGTAGGATAAACCAGGTAGACAGAAAAAATATTATTGCCTTTGAACTTTTTGGTTTCAATCTCGATTTCCATCTTCACCGGTTTATTCATTTTTTCCTTTAGCGTATCCCCCCCGCACCATACTTCATATCCTCTGTCTGTTTCTTCTGTCCTGATAATCGTGACATCTTCACTGTCGATGAGCACTCGATTTACCTTGAAGTCACTCTCCCTGAACAGATCTTCCCCCCGATTCAGAAGCCACCTGTATTCACACCTCCCATCCTCAAAAAGGGCGGAAAGTTGTTTGTTGTTCATAGCACATCCGATGATAAAGACGCTTTTCCTAAGGGTCTTGGTATATTCTATATGGGTTGTGATCTTGAAATAATCTCCCGCAAGATCGTCATCGGTTACGTTTATATCGTATTTAAAGTCTGTTCTTAACTCCAACTGCCTGTCTTCTTTCCCAAATAAGGTTTCGAACATCTCATAATAGATTGCATCGCCCAGTTCTGCATCCCGTACCCTCGTCTGGAAACAGTTTCGGATTATATTGTCTATTCGTGATATGGATTTTTCCTCATCGGGGATGAATACTCTCCTTAATCGTGGTTCTATGGTATCGGTTTTTCCCTTATGTACAAATACCCGTGGTGCTCTCTTGCCCAGCGCGCATAGAATTTCATAGCTTATCGTTTTTGCCTTCTTTGCAATTTCATTGGCTGAGATGTAATCGTTTTCTTGTTTTCCCATCAGAACGACCTCATCTCCTACCTCGCAACCCGGTATATCGGTTGCATCTATAGTACACATATCCATAGATACACGCCCTATAATAGGTGCTCTTTTTCCCCTGATCAGGGCCTCTCCCTGATTTGAAAGTATAAAACCGTAACCGTCTCCGTATCCCACAGGAATGGTTGCTATCCTGGTCGATTTATCTGTAACGTGAGTTCTACCATAGCCGATGCCATAACCTTTCGGGAAATCTTTCAGGAGTACCACGCTGGTTTTGAAGTTCATGACCGGAGCGAGGTTTGCTTTTGATCCTGTGTTTGGAGAAGGATATATGCCGTAGGACATGAGACCGGGTCGTACCATATCAAGGTTGAACCCGGGAAAGTTAAGGATTCCTCCACTGTTGCACATGTGTCTTACTGGAATGTGTATGTTATTTTCCTCCAGTTTTTCAAGGAGTTCCCTGAACAGTTTCCACTGCATCTGGTTGTAGTCGTCATCTTCAACTTCACTGGAGGAGAGGTGGGAAAAAATGCCCTCCACCGTAATATTAGGGAACTGAAGGATTTCTTTAATTATATCGAAAGCCTCGTGGTGAATAGTTCCACCCCTTCCCATCCCCGTATCCACTTCAATGTGAACCGGTATCCTGCTGGCCATCTTTTCATAACTTTTCTGCAATTCTCTGGCAAAACCGATATCAGAAACCGACGGAGTCAAATTATATTTGATGATCTCATCTATTTCTGAGACTGTTGCCGGACTTAGGATGACTATTGGTGCATCTATCCCGCTTACCCGCAGCTGTACACCTTCATCTGCATTTGCGACCCCCAGAAGGGCGGCACCATTTTTCAGGGCAACGTTGGAAATTTCAATCGCTCCGTGGCCATAAGCATCCGCTTTGACCACCTGTAGAATTTTGACACCGGGGCCGACCAACTTCTTTATTTCATCCCAGTTATGGCTGAAATTGCCCAAGTCAACCTCTACCCAACTCCTGTATTTCAGGTCATCTCTTAGTGTCATTGTGAATGTAATTCCTTTAAGAGTTTAAACTTAAAACTTTAAACTTGGAGCCCTATTTTTTCGTCATGGTATAAACTCCGTCCCATTCACCAACGGGCGGGTTCTGTTTCAGTTTCTTGCATCTTTCGATATACAGCTCTGATGGAGGATCTCCAGTGCGGATAGATAGCACATTTTGGAAACAAGCAATAGCTTCGTCCCATTCTCCCTGTTTATATCTTGTCAGTCCATCCTCAAATAGTTTGACAAACTCATCCCACTTTTCAGAGTCTTTTGTTTCCCCCCAAAGTTCATATATCTTAACAGGAAGTTCTTTCCCCTTGACCCTGACCGAATCGAGTTCCCGGCAGAAGAATTCTTCCTTTACCCGGTCGTATGTATATTCGCTTATGATGACATTTGTCCTGTATTCTTTATTGATTCCCTCCAGCCTCGAACCTAGGTTCACACTGTCACCCATGACAGTGTAATCAAACCTCATCTCAGAACCCATATTTCCCACTACCATGTCACCACTGTTTACACCTATCCCTATATCGAAAACGGGTCTGCCCTCATCTGCCCATTTCTTCTGAAGTTTTTTCAATTCTCCCATCATTTCCAGAGCCGTCCTGCAGGCTCTGGCCGGATGGTCTTCCTGTGGGAGAGGGGCGCCAAATACAGCCATAATGGCATCCCCCATGTATTTGTCAAGGAGGCCTTCGTATTTGAATACAATGTTGGTCATGGCGGTCAAATACTCGTTGAGTAGATGGACGAGTTCCTCCGGTGACAGCCTTTCAGAGATGGTGGTAAAACCCCTGATGTCGGAAAAGAGCACGGTAAGATGTTTCTTTTCTCCTCCAAGTTTTAACCTTGAAGGATCCTTCAGTATTTCGTTGATGACAGAGGGGGTGAGGTAGTACTGGAAGGCACCCCGTATCTTTTTCTTTTCCCTCTCCTCGGTTATGTATTTGTAAATTGTTATACTGAGATAAACAACCAGTATTGTAACTACCGGATAAATAAGGTTGAGCCAGAGGTTGTAGTGGGAGAAGACAAATATAGCAATTAGAATATAAGTAACAAGAAACATCAGGCCAAGGAAAACTCCGGGAATTGCTTTTACCCTGGGTAGAATGATACCGATGATGAGGCCGAAGAAAATTATGGCGGTAACGTCGATTAACCCGACCCAACCTGGGCGTTTAAGAAAGCTTTGATGCAGTATATTGTCTATTACTGTGGCGTGAATCTCGATCCCCGGGAAGACCGTACTGAAGGGAGTTACCCTAATGTCGTAGATTCCTGTAGCTGTGGCACCCACTAAAACGATCTTATCTTTAAAAAGTTTCGGGTTTAGGCGGCCATTTATGATGTCAGTAATTGAATAATGCGGAAAGGTCTTCGCCGATCCAAGATAATTAATCAGCATCCTGCCTGATTCGTTGGTGGGGATGTCGATGTTGTCTATCATTATTCCCTCGACCCCAAAATCTGCCATCTTAAGGGTAATCATCGGCCAGTCCATGTATTGAAGTAATACAGAAATGGAAAGAGGGGAATAAAAATCATCTCCAAATTTGATAACCAAGGGGGACCACCTTATCGTCCCGTCACTGTCAGGAAAATAATTAAAATATCCGCTACTTTCTGCCACGTCGGACAGCGGCCCCACGTTTGCCGCTACCGCACATGCCTTCAGCAAAGCAGATTCATCCGGATTGCTTCTGAGCTGCACTATCTGGTATTTGGAGTGAGAGATATTCTTGGTACCTTTTTTGAGTTCATCTTCCTTCAGGTGTGCTATATCCTTATCTGTGGTGTGAAAAAAGTAGCCGAGGGTAACATTTTCTGCACGCTTAATCGATCTGGCCAGGATGTTGTCGGTCTCCTCGGGTTCGGCAAAGACGATATCCATACCCACTGCTTTTGCCCCGTACCCTTTCAGGGTGTCAACAAGTTTTGCAATTGTTGATCTTGGCCATGGCCATCGTCCGAGTTCACTTAAGCTCTTCTCATCGATTGCCGCAATTACAGTTTCCCCGCCGGAAGGTCTCTCCCCCCTGGAAATCGTCCTCAGGTCCAGTGTCTTAAGTTCTATGAATCTAAGGAAAGGAACATTCATAAAATAGAGGACTATTGCTATAAAGATAATGGAAAGGCTTATCTTCAAGGGGGATATTGATAATAATTTATTTAATCGTTTATTCATAACGGTTCTCTTCCAAAAATTTGGCAAATAGTATCAAACCCTTCTTGAATGTCAAGGCAAAGAGCTTAGAAATTGCGGAAAGAATACGGCCGGATAACGAAATTCTTGACAGAGGAAATGTGTTAGGATAAGTAATCCACAATCGGCTGAAGCCGATAGCTTGAGGCATGAAGCACAAAGGTGCGTAGTTACAAAGTCACCAAATAGCGCAGGGCTTAAGCCCTGCACGAGCGATCGCTCTAATAAGTTTTATGCAAAAGCCGATGTAGCTCAGATGGTAGAGCAACTGATTCGTAATCAGTAGGTCAGCGGTTCGATTCCGCTCATCGGCTCCAGAAATATCAAGGGGTTAGCCATTATTGGTTAGCCCCTCTTTTTGTTTTTGCTAACCTATTGCTAACTTTGATGTCATTTTGGGGGTCATTTGGCGCGAAAAAGAAGTAAAGTAAAAAACGGGGAAACGTGATATATGTAGGCTTTAAAAGGTGAAATAATGGAAGAAAAAGACAGAAGTAGATGTGAAGAATGAAACCATCTCGAAAGATTAAAAAAGTAGGCAACGTAATCTTTGTGGATTTTAGGAAGAGGTAGAATAAATGAGAAACATGTTTGTTTTATTTCTTGTTCTATTTCTAACCGGATGTGTCTCGATTGGTTCACTTCCGCAAGCGGCATCTGAGGTCAACTTTGATCCTGGTGTGGAAGGCCGTACCGGATGGTCAAAGTATGAAGAAATCTTTTTTTTAAAAAACGTAGATAAACGAACTGCCTATCTCGCAGCAAAGGCGGGTTTGGCGGATGCTGGCTTTACTATAAAGAAGGCCAGTTTTGAAAAACTATATGCAATTGGCGAACATGGCATAACGCTATATGACTGGAATATCGTAGCAGGCGTTTATATCAAACCAGAAGAACTTAAGGGTTGCTGGGTAAAGGTTCACGTTGAAGGATCTAAAGATGTTGGTTTCTGGGGAGACATGACAGCATCTTCTTGGCCTCAAGATATATTTGAGGGAATGCGTAATTATATTGCTACAGAATCGCAAATAACTGTTCCAAGCAAGAAACATTTTAAGTAATCTCATGGGAATTTAGGAGAAAAAAGACAGAAGCAATAAAATGGCTGTGCATCATACTTTTTTTATCGCCGGAATGTTCAGTCTTGCCGGATGTGGGGCAGAAAAATGAAAAACAAATTAATGCTCATATTAAACATCACCTTACTCCTCATGTTTTTGTCTTGTAGCAATACTTTTGGCAAAACCGAAAACCTTGATGCTATAGTCCATCGCGCAGATAGGGGGAAAGCTCAAGCGCAGTACGAACTTGCAATAAAATACCTCAATGAACCACAACTGAATTCAAATCTTACTGATATTGCTGATTGGTTCAAACAGGCTGCTGAACAAGGCCATGCCAAAGCTCAATATGAACTTGGAAAGATGTATCACGATGGTTCAGGTGTTCCAGAGAATTTAACAAAAGCCACAGATTGGTTTCAAAAGGCTGCAGAACAGGGGTTTGCCAAAGCGCAGTTTCATCTTGGAGTGATGCATTACAGAAATGTTTTAGATTTAAAACTTGAATCAGCTATTTATCATAAACAAAGCGCATATAAAGATAAAGTCAACAAAATTGAAGAGCAAGCTTCAAAGTGTTTTAAGTTGGCATACCCGGCCATTCAGCAATTGGCCGAATCTGGAGATGCAGAAGCTCAATTTATTCTCAGCAGAATGCTTGCAGGTGCGTGTACCGCTATCAAGGATGAATATATAAGAAAGGAGTGGCAAAGGAAGGCAATAGAAAACTTTGAGAGGATTGCCAAATCCGAAGATATTAAAGCTCAACGCAGTCTCGGCGAAATTTATTCATTTGCACAAAATAACAGAGAAGCAATCAGATGGTACACAAAAGCCGCAACTCAAGGAGATGCCATCAGCCAGTATAAACTTGGCTTTCATTATAAAGTGTTGGAAAAAGACTATGCTAAAGCAATTGTTTGGTTAAAGAAAGCTGCACA
>JAUVKS010000107.1 GCA_030596145.1 Pseudomonadota bacterium
GCCCAGTATTTTTCAAGGGCTAATATCAATTCCTGAAAGGTCACTTTTCCCTCCTCAGTTTGATACGGCATCCTGCCGTGATTATTCAATTTAACCAATTAAAACTATCATTATGAAAATTGCGTGTCAAGGCAAATGTAAACCCCCAAAATAGACATTGAAAATAAAGTCTGTCCTACTGTGTTGGAAGGGTCAATGTCTATTTTGGGGTAAGCGGGGAGCAGTCAGCGATTAGCCATAAGCTTTGATTTGAGTTGTAGTAATTCGAATTTTATCTTTCAGACAATCACCATCCTCTTTATGATATCGACGGCTTCTTCGGGAGTGTCCACAAGTCTCAGGAGGTCGAGGTCTGATTCTGACGCAAATTTTTTCTTAATCAAGGTTTCCTTTATCCAGTCACTCAGACCTTTCCAGTACTCGGAATCCACAAGAATGACAGGAAAGGGCTTTATCCTTTTAGTCTGAATCAGGGTAAGGGCCTCAAAAAGTTCATCAAGGGTTCCAAAGCCCCCAGGCATGATGATATAAGCCACCGCATATTTTATAAACATAACCTTTCTGACAAAGAAATATTTGAAATCGAGTCGTACATTGGCATATTTATTAGGTTTTTGTTCCTGAGGGAGATGGATGTGGAGACCCACTGATTTGCCCCCTCCCGCCGCCGCCCCCTTATTGGCTGCCTCCATAACTCCAGGTCCTCCACCGGAAATAACATTAAAACCGTTTTCTGCCAGCAACCGTGCCACTCTTTCCGTGGTTTTATAATTGGAACTATTGGGATGGGATCTGGCTGATCCAAAAATGGTAACAGCCGGATGAATTCGGGACAGGACATCAAAGCCTTCCACAAGTTCAGCCATGATGTTAAAAATTCTCCACGTATCATCTTTTGTAATGTCATCAACAATATACTGTTTTTCATACATAATCTGTCACCTCATTAACATTATGAAAATTAATTTCCTACGGAATTGTGAAGCTCCCCCTGCCCTGTAGGCGGGAAGCTTCACTTTATTCCGGCAGGATTTCCTGGAGCTCTTCCTGGATATATTCGAGTCTGTTCATATCATCCTCGCTGATTATTATCCTCTCCTCTTTTTTCTTGAGGCGTTTTTTCAGTCTATCTATTTCATTTTCCAGGTCAATAACCTTCCTCAGCATGGTTTCGCTTATATCAGTCGGTTCCACCTCATCGGGTATTACTTTCTGAACCATTTCCCTGGCCTTAAGCATCAGGCATTCTTTCCACCTGGGAACATGAACCTCCATGTCAAATCTCTCATGGATTACTCTGGCCAGTTCTTCACTTGCCGTAGCTTCTCCATGGACGACAAAGGTTCTGGGCCGGGGTTCAGCAAAATGGCTTACCCATTCCAGGAGATCTTTCTGATCGGCATGTGCGGAAAATCCGCCGATTGTGAAAACCTTTGCCTTTACAGCAACATCCTCACTAAAAATTTTAACCGTTTTTTCTCCATCTACTATCTTTCTTCCCGTGGTACCCTGAGCCTGGAATCCTACAATAATAATACTTGCTCCGGGGCGCCAGAGGTTATGTTTGAGGTGGTGCTTGATGCGGCCCGCCGTACACATCCCGCTCGCGGCGACGATAATGGCGGGACCGGATTTCTCATTAATGGCAATGGATTCTTTAGTAGAGGAGGTAAAATGCAGATTAGGCATATTAAAGGGATCAAAACCCTGATCCACAATGGCTCTGGCTTCCTCATCGTAGTATTTTTTGTTTTTACGAAAGATTTGTGTGGCCTTGATGGCCAGAGGGCTATCCAAGTATACAGGTATGACAGGGAGTGAGCCGTCGCGGTAAAATTCACCAAGAAGGTAAAGTATCTCCTGGGTCCTTTCCAGAGCAAAGGCCGGAATGATAACTTTTTCACCATGTGATACAGCATACTGAATAGCCTCTAAAAGTTCTTCTTTACTATCCTCAAAGGGACGATGCAGGCGGTTACCATAAGTAGATTCAATAAAAAGATAGTCTGCAGCTAAGATTTCATGGGGGTCTTTGACGATCAGTTGATCCTGTTTCCCCAAATCCCCTGAAAAAACAATTTTTGTCTCTTCATTCGCGTCCTCTATCCACAACTCCACTATAGAAGAACCAAGTATATGGCCTGCATTCCTGAGGCGTGCTCTTATTCCTGGTTCAACGGTGATTATCTGGTCCCTCTCCACCGGGGAGAGATATTTCAGGCTTTCCTCAGCATTCTCCATCGTGTAAAAGGGAAGTACTCCTTTTTTACCCTTTCTATTGTTTTTTCGCGTCTGCCATTCGGCATCCATTTCCTGGATATGGGCTGAGTCAAGGAGCATAATCTGGCACAGTTCAGCTGTGGGTGGAGAGGTGATGATTTTTCCCCGAAAACCATCCTTCACCAACTTTGGTATCCTACCGCTGTGGTCAATATGAGCGTGGGTCAAAAAAAGGGTTTTTATCTCTCTTGGATCAAAACCCCAGTCCTGCCAGTTACGTCTTTCCATTTGTTTTCCACCCTGGAAAAGGCCACAATCAACCAGAACCTTATTACCTTGGGAATTCTCAATGAGATAATTGGATCCGGTCACCGATCCGGCAGCTCCCAAACATGTTACTTTGGTCATATTTCGCTCCTTTCAAAAGCCCATTTTCCTGATTTGATTGAGAACATTTAGAGATCTTAATTCCTTTCCGAGAAGATGCTGAATAAAACTGACAAGGATTTCTTTGCTTTCATCTGCTGCCTGTCCAGATAGGGATAAGCGGTGGATCTTGCTGATTTCCATTTCTTTTCCAGTAAGGAGTATCTTGATTGTTCCAAGGGAGGCTGGAATGGAATTTCTGTTATTGGAACTGCATTTGTGGCATTTCACTCCTCCGTCGGTTGGATTGAATAGGAAGGGTTTATTGCGGTATTTTCCCTCTATCTCATCAGCAGGTATCTTGCAGGTGATGCACCTGTCTAAAACCGGTTCAAAGCCTTTAAGTTTAAGCAGTCGCAATTCAAATAGTCTTGCAATCATTTCTGAGCTGTTTCCGGTGTCGATGATCCCAAGGAAGTCCTGTAACAATTGAAACAATTTCAGGTTTTTCTTGCTTTCCGAGGTAAACTGATCGGTAAGGTCAATAAAATAGGAAGCGATGAGAGTTTTCTCCAGATCAGATCTTATGCCCGGGTAGTGGTTGATTACGTCACAGTTTTCAATCAACGCCAGCCCCTCTTTGCTTCTCTTAGAGAAGAGGATGTTTGAGCAGGAAAACAGTTCAAGGGCATTCGGGAATCTCTTTTTGCTACGCCGGGCTCCCTTTGCGATTCCTTTAAGTTTTCCGAACTCATCAGTATAGAAACTAATAATCCTGTCGGATTCCCCGTAATCCAGAGAACGGAGGACGATGGCAGAAGCCTTGTATATTGTTCTTTTGGTCATGTTAACAATCTCAGAAAAATAGTGGCCAGGCCGAGAAATGACAGGAATCCAAAGGCATCTGTAAAGGCGGTGACAAATATGTGGGAGCCAAGGGCCGGGTCCATCTTAAACCACTTCAAACCCAGAGGTATTAACGTTCCCATCAATGTGCCTACAAAAATGTTGAGCACCATTGCCAGGCACAGGACGATTCCCAGTATAGGTATACCTTTCCAGAGATAGGCGATGATACCGATGACTATGCCGACACACACACCATTTGCGATACCCACCAAGATTTCCTTGTATAGGGCTTTTTTCGAGTTTTCAAAGGTTAGCTCTCCCAGAGCCATTCCCCTTACGATAAGGACAAGGGTCTGGCTTCCCGCATTCCCTCCGAGTCCCGCTACCACCGGCATAAAAACAGCTAAGACCACCATCATTTTTATGGTGTCTTCAAAAAACCCGATTACAAATACAGAAGCGAAAGCTGTTAAGAGATTGAAATAAAGCCAGGGAAGCCTTTTCCTTACGGATTGAATCGGTTTGTTAAATACGCTGTCGTCTTCATCAAGACCGGCTATTCTATAAATGTCTTCTGATGTCTCTTCCTCTATAACGTCAACGACATCATCTACAGTGATTCTTCCCAGTAGCCTGTTATAATCATCGACAACGGCAATAGAAACAAGGTCATACTTTTCGAACATCCTGGCAACCTCTTCCTGGTCGACATCAACATTGACACTCGGTATGTCTTCGTCCACGCATTTATTTACAGGAGTGTTCGGTTTTGCCGTGATAAGCCTTTGCAACGGTATGGTTCCGATCAGCCTGTTTTCTCCGTTCACGACGAATACATTATAGATATTTTCGATTTCGTCCGATTCCGATTCTTTAATAACAGCCTGCAGAGCATCCCGGATGGTGGCGCCTTCCTGTACACAGACCAGTTCCGACTGCATAATGCCGCCAGCACTGTCCTCTTCATATTTCAGGAGTTGTCTGACTTCCTCAGAGTCTTCAGGTTCAATTCCTTCGAGAACGGTTTTGGCCTGTTCTTCGGGGAGGTCGGCGATTAAGTCGGCAGCATCATCCGATTCCATTTCCTCGACGATCTCGGTCAGTTTTTTGTCGGAAATGTCTTCGAGTATCTGTTCCCTGGAAACATCGCTCAGCTCTAAGATGACGTCAGAGGCCTTTTCAACATCCAGCAGGGCGAAGAGAAGGATCTTTTCCCCTTCTTTCAGGTTGTCAATCAGATCGGCAATATCAGCAGGGTGTAGTCTCGTAAAAAGGTCGATGATATCGAATTCCCTTTTGAGGTCGATCCATTCTTTTAGCTGTTGGAGATAGTTTGCCTGTTCCATTTTTTCTTTTTTCATGATAACAACCGGCTACACAATTCTGTCAAGATCATGTCATTTAAAGTAGTAATTCATATCCTAAATTCAAAACAAAAGATATCTCCATAAATTTCAAACAGATATTCCATCAACCCGGTAATGTTTTGGTCATTCGATATTCGGATTTCGGGTTTAAACGTCTTGCAAACCCCCCAATTTGAGTAGGGTGGCATTTTATATGCCACCGTTTGCGGTCGGGTGTAAAACCCGACCCTACAAATTTGGGATGGTTATTCAAAATTCTCGCTGTACTTTATCTCCCCGTCTACGATGGTGAGTACCGCTTTGCCTTTAAGCTTCCATCCGTTAAAGGGGGAATTTTTACTCTTTGAGCGGAACTTGTTTATATCCACTGTCCACTCCCTTTTTATATCGATTACTGTTATATCGGCGTCGGAGCCTGTCCTCAGTGTTCCCTTTGGTATTCCAAGTATAACGGCAGGTATTGTACTCATTTTGAGAATGAGTTGATCCAGGGTAAGAACGCCCTCTGCTGCCAGCTTAAGACTGAGCGAAAGAGAAGTCTCCAACCCTACAATTCCAGGTGAAGCGTATTCAAACTCCACGTCCTTTTCTATCGAGGAATGGGGTGCGTGATCGCTGGCTATCGCGTCTATGGTGCTGTCAGAAAGGCCCTCCTTTATTGCTGTAACGTCAGCTATGTTCCTCAGAGGTGGATATACCTTGGTGTAGGTGTCATATTTCCTCAAGGCCTCATCGGTAAGGGAAAAATAGTGTGGTGCCGTTTCTGCCGTGACTTTAATCCCCCTTTTTTTTGCTTCCCTGATTAATCTGACCGATTCGGCTGTGCTTACATGGGCGATGTGGACGGAGGTATTGGTATAGTCTGCAATGGCTATATCCCTGGCTACCATGATATCTTCAGCGATGTTCGGGATTCCGGAAAGTCCCAGTTCCGTTGATACAAAACCCTCGTTCATCAATCCTCCGGAAGACAGATCGGTATCTTCGCAGTGTGATATTATCGGTATGCCGAGGGAAGAGGCGTATTCGAGCGCCCTCCTCATCAAGGCGCTGTTCATCACAGGTCTTCCGTCATCTGAAAATGCCACGGCGCCGGCATCCTTTAAGTCCCCGAATTCTGTCAGGGTAATTCCTTCGGAGCCATTGCTTATGGCTGCAATGGGATAAACATTTGCTAAATTGCATTGCGTTGCCTTTCGACATATGAGCTCGGTTACAGATCTGTTATCGTTGATTGGTTTGGTGTTCGGCATACAGGCGATTGAGGTGAATCCTCCCGCTACCGCCGCTTCGCAGCCTGTCTGAATCGTTTCCTTGTATTCAAAGCCCGGTTCCCGCAGATGGGTGTGCATGTCAATCAGTCCCGGCACCACGATTTTGCCCCCAAGATCGAGTATCTTCAGGGCTGAATCGCCTTTCGCGTTTTTGTAAATATCTTTACCGATTTGTGCAATTTGCCCTTTTTCTATCAGGAGATCCATTTCTTCATTTATATTTTGTGAAGGGTCGACAATCCTTCCCCCCTTGAGTAAGATATTCATTGTTCACCTCCTGAGGCCTTTGCAAAACGCCCCCTTTTGCTCAATCTCTGCGTTGCGCTCAATTTTCAATCCTCACAATACCCTATGTATTTCTGCGGTTAAAAATTTCGCGCGTCTTGACCTTGAACAAAATTGAACGTTTTGCAAAGGTCTCATCCTGTCAGCAGATAGAGTAATGCCATTCTTATCGCAACCCCGTTGGTCACCTGGTCGAGAATTATCGAGTGGGAACCGTCGGCGATATCGGGAGCGATTTCCACCCCCCTGTTGATGGGTCCCGGATGCATGACGAGGACATCATCCTTTGCCAGTGTTATATTCCGGGCATT
>JAUVKS010000164.1 GCA_030596145.1 Pseudomonadota bacterium
CAACAGATGATGAAAGCATCTCATCTTCGATAACATCTCTCATTAACACCCGTATTGGCTTGTCTCTCATAAAACTTTCACCTTAAAATTATACTTTATCTTAAATTATTCTAGAATAAATGTTGTAACCTGAGTATCTCGAAGGAAATCCAAGATAATTAATCCGGCACATAGAGGGGAAAATGGACGTTTTAAGTAAAGACCTTTCATTTCTCGGGAGAGAATTTCTGACCTGGCTCTGGTTCAAGAGCGAGGAAAGAGACGGTACCATAATGGTGCCGGATGTGGGGGATATTGAAATTGTATTCGTTCGAAAACTGATTCTTGAGTCTGGCGAAGGCGAATATTCAGAAACAGTGGCATGTCACGGGCTTCACTCAGAGCTCAAGGAGGGGAAAGCTGCCTTACGGAAAGGCAAAAAAATAAAAGAAGCGCGGATAAAGCTCGGCATCGAATCTGATGAATGTGAATTTACATTTAAGGCAGATAATTTTCAATTTCAAACCATGAAGCTGCCCGCTACATTGAACATGGATGAAGAAGAAAAGGATAAGGAAGGGAGAATTCTTGAAAGAATTTATCTAACAGAAACCGCTATCGGAATGATGGAAAAGCTGTTTTCTCTGTTTCTCAACAAACGTCTCTCGCCGGCATGGAACTCTGAAGAAGCACCTAAAATGAAAAAGTGGATGCAAGAATAGCATCTAAACATCGGGAAAACAAAAAAAGCTGCCTGGAAACCTTGAGTTTCCACGCAGCCTATAAAAATGGTGCCGAAGCCGGGACTTGAACCCGGACGGACGTAGTCCACTACCCCCTCAAGATAGCGTGTCTACCAGATTCCACCACTTCGGCACAAAGTATGTTTAAACTTATCTTTTCAGAAAGATATTGTCAACGGAAAAGGAGGGTATCCTGCTACTATGTTCGGAAAGCCTTGGAAAAGGGGAATCAATACCCCACTGTTTTTCCTAAACCCTGTTCGCAGATTCCCATAAACTGTTATTCCGTTTTCTTACCCTGATCCTCTGATGTCGTCTGCTCAGCCACCGGTTGGATGGGTCCATCAATAACTGAACCCTTATGCGTGGCAGAGTAAGCTAACCAGAGGGATGTCAACATAAAGACAGTAGCAATTACCGTTGTCGCTTTTCCAAGAAATGTTCCTGGACCACTGCTCCCAAAAACAGTTTGGCTCGAACCACCTCCAAACATAGATCCCATGTCCGCACCCCTTCCTGCCTGAAGGAGCACAACGAGGATCATCGCTACGCACACAACAACATGCAGTACGATAAAGAAAACTTGCAATTTATAAACACCTCTCAAAAAAAATTTAGAACCTTACAATCTTGATAAACGTTTCAACATTCAGGCTTGCTCCACCAACAAGGACACCATCTATGTCCGGTTGATTCATGAGGTCACCTATATTGTTATGATTTACGCTTCCTCCATAAAGTATCACTGTCTTGCTGGAGGTATCTTTTCTGTTAATTTCTGCCATCGTGTTTCGAATAAAACGGTGTACTTCTTCCGCCTGCCCCGGTGTTGCCGTTTTACCCGTACCAATAGCCCAAACAGGTTCATAAGCAACAACTATCTGCTCTATACCATCTGACGATAGATTAATCAATCCTTCTTCTATCTGCCTTTTGATAATGGCAAATGTCTGCTCCGACTCCCGTTCAGCTAAAGTTTCCCCAACACAAAATATCGGTCTTAGATTGAACTTCAGTGCCGTCTTTATCTTGCGATTTATTTCGCTATCCCTTTCATTAAAAAAGGTGCGGCGTTCCGAGTGGCCTATTATGACATACTCACAACCGGCATCGACCAACATCTCAGCGGATATTTCGCCTGTATAAGCCCCCTCTTCATCCCAGTGAAGATTCTGGGCGGAAAGGTAAATCCCAGATCCTCTCAATACTTCAGCTACAGGATAAAGTGCTGTAAATGGCGGGGCGATGACGATATTTCTGTCCACAGGTTCGGGAAACTCACTCCTCAATTGACGGGCAAAGTCGACAGATTCCCTGACCGTCATGTGCATTTTCCAGTTCCCAGCGATAAGGGGTTTTACCATTTTATTATCCACTAATTTTTTTACCAATGTAGATGGCAAGATCCCTTGTTCTGCAGGCATAACCGCTTTCGTTATCGTACCAGGCAAACACCTTAACTAAATTTCCGTCAACAACATTAGTAAGGGGAGCATCCACAATGGATGAGTAGGAACTGCTGGTAAAATCTACGGAGACCAATTCCTCCTCACAATAAGCCATGATGTCTTTTAACTTTCCTTCAGATGCGGCCTTAAATGCCCTATTTACTTCGTCTATGGTTACACTACGTCCCACCTCTACTGACAGATCCACCAGAGAGACATTCGGAGTTGGGACCCTCAGAGCGATTCCGTCAAGTTTTCCTTTTAATTCGGGAATCACTTCGGTTACCGCGATTGCTGCTCCGGTTGATGTAGGGATTATAGACATGGCAGCCGCCCTTGCCCTTCTCAAGTCACTATGGGAACCATCCAGAAGCCTCTGGTCCATTGTGTAGGAATGCACTGTTGTCATTAGACCCCTGACAATTGAAAAACTGTCGTGGAGAACTTTGACAACAGGGGCAAGGCAATTGGTCGTACAGGATGCATTGGATATTATATGATGTTTGTCCGGTTCATATTCATCTTCATTAACCCCCATCACGAAGGTGCCGTCAATGCCTTTTCCAGGTGCAGTAATAATGACTTTTTTTGCCCCAGCTATAAGGTGCAAAGCGGCTGCTTCCCTTTCTCTGAATTTACCAGTTGATTCGAGAACGATATCCACACCCAGTTCTTTCCAGGGAAGGTCGGCCAGATTGTCTGTGATATTCGTTACTTTAATTTCTTTACCATCCACTATGAGAGACTCACCCTTCGCTGTCACATCGGCACTGATCTTCCCATGAACCGAATCATACTTCAAAAGATGTACAAGAGTTTCTGCCTTGGCCCTTGTGTTAATGGCAATAATGTCAATATCATTTCGCCCAAGACATGCCCTGATCATAAATCTGCCTACTCTGCCGAAACCATTTATTGCAACCTTAACGCTCACAAGCAACCTCCATCAATAATAAAGATATAGAACAACCAAAAAAATCGGGTTACTATAATCTATATCGAAGTCCATAGTCAACAATTTTATTTTTTGAGAAGGCTTTACAAAGCAACCAGAATCTCAGCCTTTATTAATGGTGTTAACATGTTAGCCATATTGCCATTATGATATCCCTCTCTCGTCTCACATGCAGAAAGTGAAGCTTCCCATCTCACAGAACTGCATACCGACATTATGATTATGTTCATCCAAAAACTTGACGCATTCGTAAAAAGTCCAAAGCTTGTCACTCCCGCGGAAGCGGGAGTCTATAACACCTTACAATAACTGGATTCCCGCCTACGCTGGAATGACAGAGAGGAACGAAATCCGACTTTTTACGAGTCCATCAAACTTAGTTCTGCAATAATGGCTATTATTCCAGTTTTGATTCAGGAATTTGTGATAGGCATTACCGGAAGAATACTGGTTTAAGAAAAGGAATTAATTGTGGGGGTTAAAGCAACCCACCTGTCTCCGACAGCCATAGTTAAAACAATAAATACTTGACAATTATTGAGAGTTATGATTAGAACTCCGGTGTTTTAGATGACATCTAATTGGAAGGTTATTTTAGTGAGGGCCAACACAAGGAATAGATACCGAAATATATTTTCACAGAAATTCGCCCTTGTTGTTTTAGGTGGTGTTAGATAACTTTAACCGAGCTAACTTTTTTATTTGCTCGGTTTTTTTGTGTTTAGTTAGGAACGTCCATGTGAGGTAATTTGCAATGGTAGAAGTTAATTATACGGTATGGATTCAAATGGTTAATTTCATTGTCCTGATATTCGTATTGAATATACTTCTTTACAAGCCGATCTTGAAAATTATCGACAAGCGAAATCGGCAACTTGAAGAATCGGATGAAGAGGTAAAAGGACTTCAGGAAACTGTTGACCAAAGAATGGCTGAATATGAAGAAAAGGTCCGCCAGGCGAAACTGGCAGCCCTGGATCAGAAAAAAATAGTGCAGCAGGAAGGATCCGGAGAAGGGGAAAAAATAATCGAGGAAGCAAAGAATAATATTTCTCGAATAATTGAAGAGTCTCACGTAGAGATAGGTAAGGAAATGGACGAAGCGAGAGGCATTTTGGAAAATCAGTCCCGGAAAACATCGATTGAGATTGCCGAAAAAGTGCTGGGAAGGGGTATTCAATGAAAGGATGGTCTTTGGAGAATTTAGTTAAGCAATCTTTTCTTGCCTTCCTGATCGTAATCTTGGCTTCTGTAGTGGCATACGCTGCAGGAGAGTCAGGTGAATCACACGGTCATGCCGGACAGATGCTCGACTTTGGCTGGAGGGTTATTAATTTTGTCATTCTGATCGGGCTTTTCTACTGGCTCCTTCGGAAGAAGATTAAAGAATTTTTCGCCGGAAGACGGGCAGATATAAAAACTTCTCTGGAAGAAGCAGTGGCCGCAAAGGAGGAAGCTGAAAAGAAGTTTAAAGAGTACTCCGCCAAACTGGATAAGGCTGCGGAGGAGATTGAAGGCATTTCTGATATGATAAGGGCACAGGG
>JAUVKS010000166.1 GCA_030596145.1 Pseudomonadota bacterium
TTGAAAATCTGCAAGAGATGCTTCAGAGAATTTGATGAAACGAAGGATTCCGATTCCAGCCCCGCAGAAAATCTGGGAAATATATTCCTGCGGGATATCGGGATTGATGATATAAGTGACCTCTGTCCTGATTGCAGGGAACAGCTCGGAGTAATTCTATGCTGCGGCGTGGTCAGTGATTCTTCATGGAAAGAATAGGGAGTATTGTGCAATGACGGAAAATATTCAATTTAAGTGTTTACTCTGCAAACATTTTCACATGGAAATATTTGATGTGCTCGGTGACCATTATTGTGACGCATTCTCGGAAGGCGACGGAATACCGAAAGATATTTTAATGGGCATACATGACCATTCCCAACCATATCCGGGCGACGGTGGCATACAATTTGAGCCGATCGGTGCTTTTAAGGACAGCGAACCGCCTTCCGAAAAATCTTAATATTTGAACATCCCGTCCTCGTATATCACCACCTCTTTGCCGGAAGCAAGATGGGCGGTAACCGTTTTCTTCTCGGTATTTACAAGGTCCCAGTGGAGGGCCGAATCGTTAAATCCCAGTTTCTTCTTCATCTCCTTTGTCAGTTTAGCGGCGTTCCCGTCATAAGTATCCGAATATGACGCACCAACAGCGATATGACAATTCCCGAAACGTCCGCCGTAGTTCTCATCAAAGAGGGTATCGGCCATGAACTTATCAATCCTTGAAAACCTCTTATCGGTCAGAGAGAACTCCCCTACCCTGCAGGCGCCTTTATCCATTGCAATTTGTTTGATGGTAAAATCTTCCCCCACCTCGGCCTCTATTTTCACAGCAGAGCCTTTTTTGAATTCCAGCCGCACACCCTCCACATAATTCCCGCTCCGGAAAGAGGGCTGGTTCGCAAAATAGACCCCTTCAGTCCCTCTCCAGTCCGGTGAAAGGAACAACTCAAAACTGGGAATATTGTGTCCGGAAATCCCGATCCACCTTCTTTTTTCCCCCGGCGTGACCATCAGATCGCAATCTTTCGACTGGACATGGTAGTATTTGACATCCATGCTGTTCATCCATTTCTTTATAGCTCCGGCGTTCTTATAAATAATCCTCCATTCACCAACAGGGTCATCCACGTCAAGATAACATGCCTTGATAATCTGGTTGGCATACTGTCTCATGGAAAGCTTTGCCTGTTTTGCCAGTTCGGCAGTAGGAAACGTGCAGAGTGTCCAGCCAAATGCACCCATTTCTTCCCGTCTCTCAAGAATTTCCCTGAGAGGCTTTCTTGCAACCAGCGTTTTGCCAATCCTTTTTGGGTCTATCCCGCCAAGATGGGTAAGGGACTGCGGCGCGTGGAGATAAATGCTCCCGTTAAGATTTTTACAAAGTTCCTCATCGCCCGGAGGCACGAAAACGAGCTGTCTGCTCCCCGCCTTTGCATAAAAATTGAGTTCCATCACAGACGTCAGACCCAACCTGAGGATCGGGTTCATTCCCATATCGAGAAACCTGGCTTGCAGGATTTCCGCCAGCTTCATGGCATCCAGATCGTATCGAATCAGGATAATATCGTTTTTTTTATATCTTTCTGTCCTTGCGGTTTTTAGCCCCCACAGCAGGACGTCCGCGTATTTCTCCAGTTGTGTTTCTGTAAATGCCATAAGGTCTTATTCCCTGGTTATCTTGCAATCGTTGATATCATACTCGTACGATTTTTCTCTCCCAGGTAGAGTCCAAGCAGATAGGGCTTCTGGGATAGAAAGGCCATTGCATCTCTTTTTATTTCCTGTTCGGCAAAGGCTATACTATAGCGCCAGGTTTGATAGTCAAAGGAGAGGCTTCGAGCAAAATAAAGGGGCTTGAGTGCATTTATGATCTCCCTTCTCGATGTCTCTGTACCCCTGTAGAATAGGTAAAGAAAAGAATAAACGATCTGTGACCAGAGCATGATATCCATATCGTACCTATCCATCGAGAATATGTCACTGACCTCCTGGTAGCCATAGGGACTCAGGTACCACTTAACGAGGTCATGATATGTCTCATACTCTGCTCGACAATCCCTCTTCAACTTCAGGATATTAATGTCTATCGACTGGGGTTCTTGCATCTCCTTCAAACCATAGCACTCAACCTGATTGATTTCAGTCTGCCACAAGGTCTTCGAGTCTGGTCGTAACCAGGCCTCCATCCATTTCGACCGATTCGTAATTATGGTGGAATAGAGGGTATAGACAACCTCTTCAAACATCGCCCCAAGCTTTGGGGAGCTTGCGTTGTGTACCTTTCTCCCCAGTCCAGCCTGGCAAACCTTGAAGCCACCGAAAAGTGCGTTGAGGCTCATGAAGATATCGATGCCATATTGACGTATCATATCATTCCATGGCTGTTCCAGCCAGTAGGAACAAAGCTTCGGAGAAAAGGCAAACTCTCCTCCTATAGGTTGACGGATATCGAGGCCTGTCAGGGAAAAGACGAGTGGGTAACAGAGGTGATTTGTGATAGTCCCATCAAACTGATGCCTCGAATAGAAAGGAGTTACATAATCGTAACCGTCCTGGATAGGATATCCGAGATACTTGATCCACTCCGGCTCGATCGAACGGAGGTCTGCATCGACAACGATAGTGATTTTGGCATCCACATCTCTGCAAAAGTTGAAGAGGTTCCAAAAATTGTTCCCCTTCCCCTTCACCCCCTCTGGTGTGGAAATGTATTTCTTGGGAACAGAGGTTTCAGCAGAAAGAAACGCACCTTTCGTATCGTCTGGGCTATTATTGTCACAGTTAACAATAATGCTCCTTACATCAGGAAAATATTTAGAGAGACCCTTTCCAGCTACTTCGGTAACATGTCTGATGGTCTTGGATTCGTTGTAAGACGGAATGCCAACGACGACATCGTACTTTTCAACCATGCCTTTATTCTCTTTCAATTCCTGGATTTTTCAACCCATTAAACAATGATAAAAGGCTATCAAGAAGATGCTTTCAGCCTCAATGCGGCCTTTATAATCTCCACGGAGACATCAATACTTAAATTTGCGGTATTTATCACAAGATCGTAGTGTATGGGATCTGCTATGTCGACATGGAAGTACTTTCTTACAAAGGCACTCCTCTCGGATTCCACATTTATTATGCGTCGCTTCGCCTCCTTTTCAGAGACATTGAACTCACGCGCGGCATTCTTAATCCTCACTTCCTGCGGAGCAATTGTCCTGATCCTGAAAATTTTATCAAGTGGGAGAATAAAGTTCGCCCCTCTACCCAATATTACTGCGCGGCCATGCCTTCCTATAGTACTAATAACCTTCGTAAGATAACTGAAGTATTCATAATCCCAGAGGTGACGATCACCTTCCAGAGTTCCTACAATTTCATCCAGGAAGGAACGTCCCTTTTCATCCAGAGTTTCGACCACTCTTTCACTCATATGGGCGCTTTTCGCCACTTCATGAATTATCTCACCGCCGAACAGGTCAAAATTCAGCTGCTCGGCAAGTTTTTTAGCCACTATGCGGCCTTCGCTGCCTGGCTCTCTTGAAACTGTTATCACAGGAACAGAAAGAGGTCTCTTACTTGCCTCTTTATCCGCAATTCGCCACTTGCTAAACTGATCTTCGACCAATTTTTCAACTGATTGTGGTGACCGAATTTTAGCCATCATAATACCTCTCTATCAATTTATTTATCGATTTCATGGCAGTTAACGCCTTTAACCTTTAAACGGGGGGGATTATACAGGGAAGGGATTTGTCAATCAAGAAAAATATCACAGAAATTGAGGAAAGGGTTATGAACTCCCTTCACAATTCTTCAGGCGTAAAAGCTACCACATCGTCTATTTCAGAAGCATCGGTAAAAATCATAACCAATCTGTCCACCCCAAGGGCAGCTCCCGCCGATTCCGGCATATAATTAAGAGCATTTATAAATTTATCAGGTATCGGATAAACCATCCTGCCGAGAGAACGTCGGTACTGTTGTTCATTAGCAAACCTTATCTTTTGCTCATTAACATCTATCAATTCAGAAAATGCGTTAGCCAGTTCCAGACCACCCATGTATATTTCGAATCGCTCAGCTACGGTTGGATCATCCTTTTTTGTCCTTGCCATGGCTCCTGAAGAGACAGGATAATCATAAAGAAAAGTTGGCTTCTCCCGTCCGAGATGTGGCTCGATATCACGGACCATAATCTCATCAAAACGGTCATTTTCCGAGGCTTCCTCAAAAGATATAGACGAATGACGTTCAAAGGCCTCTCTAACCGAAATCCTTTCCCACGGTTTTCGTAAATCGATTTGTCTCTCCCGGTAAGTGATAACTTCCCCATAGCCTATATAATGGGCGACGGATATAATCAGCTCTTCACACACTTCCATCAGTTCCCTGTAGTCAATACCCTCATGGTACCACTCCAGAATAGTAAATTCCGGAAGGTGGTGACGTCCCCGTTCTTCCCGGCGAAAGCATCTGCAAATTTGAAATATCCTGTGATAGCCCGCCGCCAGCATCCTCTTCATACACAATTCAGGAGAAGTATGCAGAAACCAATCCCCGGATGCTATGGCATCGATATGGCTCTCTGGTGCAGGAGCAGGAATTCTGTAAGGGGTTTCAACTTCGAGGTAATCATG
>JAUVKS010000020.1 GCA_030596145.1 Pseudomonadota bacterium
GAACTAATGGCGAAATTGAAGGACAAAAAGCCTAACATGAAGGGAAGATGCGCAACCTGTCGCTGGCTTGATGTCTGCGGAGGCAATTTCAGGGCAAGGGCTGAGGCGGCGACAGGTGATATATGGGCCTCCGATCCGGCCTGTTATCTGACGGATGAGGAAATAGTTCCGAGTTCTGAGTTCCAAGTTCCGGGTTAATTGTTGGGTTTCGCTTTGCTCAAACCCAACCTACGTTCTGAGGCTAAAGGTCAAAGGTAAAAGGCAAAAGGAGGGGGAAGGATATGTGCTATCCAACATACAGACCGCGGAGATTGAGGAAAAACGAGAATTTCAGGAGGATGACAGGAGAAACTAAATTGTCCGTTGATGATCTTGTCTATCCCCTCTTTGTAACCTTCGGTAAAAACATAAAGAAACCGATTGCCTCCATGCCGGGAAATTTTCAGATGTCCGTCGATTATCTGGTGAAAGAGGTGCAGAAGACAAAAGATATGGGTATCCCCGCTGTACTCCTTTTCGGTATCCCGGACAAGAAGGATGAGGTGGGATCGGGTGCGTTTGCCGAGGACGGGATTATCCAGCGCGCAACGAGGGAGATAAAGGAGAAGGTTCCAGATATCCTGGTGATCTGTGATTTGTGTCTATGTGAATATACCAGCCACGGTCACTGTGGGATTATTAAAGACAATGATGTGGACAATGACGCTACTCTGGAGATACTAGCGGAGACGGCCGTATCTCAGGCGAAGGCCGGAGCGGATATGGTGGCCCCTTCCGGTATGATGGACGGTGGTGTCGGGGTAATCAGGGAGGCTCTCGATGAAGAAGGGTATGACGCCCTCCCCATTATGGCATATTCGGCCAAATATGCCTCGTGTTTTTACGGCCCCTTTCGTGAGGCCGCCGAGGATGCGCCGCAATTTGGTGACAGAAAATCATACCAGATGGATCCGGCCAATTCTGATGAGGCTATCCGGGAGATAAATCTCGATGTTGAAGAGGGTGCGGATATCATTATGGTCAAGCCCGCCCTTCTTTATCTCGATATTATCCGCAGGGCTAAAGAGGAGTTCGACTTGCCGGTGGCGGCCTACAATGTCAGCGGTGAGTTCGCCATGATCAAGGCCGCTGCCAATCTCGGCTGGCTGGATGAGGAGAAGGCGATGATGGAATCCATCATATCGATAAAGAGGGCTGGGGCGGATATTATTATTACCTATTTTGCCCAGGATGTGGCTAAATTGATAGTTTAAAGTTTCGAGTTTAAGGTTTAAGATTTGATGGTAGGGTGGCATTTTACCTGCCCGCTTGTGCCTCGCAGTGGCAGGCGGGTATGCCACCGCTTACGGCCGGGTATAAACCCGACACTACAAACAAATATGAACAGACATCATACAATTTTACCCAACACCCTCCGCATGATTGCCTGGGAGGTGACCAGGAGCTGTAATCTCTCCTGTGTACACTGCCGGGCCTCGTCCGAATACGGTCCCTATGAAGGAGAACTTACCACTGAACAATGTTTCAATCTCCTTGATGATATTGCCTCCTTCAGCGCTCCGGTGATTATCCTGACCGGTGGGGAGCCGCTCATGCGGGAGGATATCTTCGAGATTGCCTCTTATGGAGACAAAAAGGGGTTGCGTGTCGTGCTGGCCACAAACGGAACGCTGTTAACCGATGAAATTGCGGTAAAAATGCTCGAATCGAGGATCAAGAGGGTCAGCGTCAGTATCGATGGTCTGGACGCGGAAAGCCATGATGCCTTTCGCGGTGTATCCGGCGCCTTTGAAGGAGCGATGGCTGGGATTGCGGCCATGAAAAAAGTCGGGATGGAATTTCAGATAAACACCACTGTAACCCGGATCAATCTGGATCAAATTCAGGAAATCCTAAATCTGGCCGTTGGGCTGGGTGCTGCCGCTCATCACATCTTTCTCCTTGTACCCACGGGGAGGGGTAAAGAGATGGCTGATCAGGAAATATCACCACAGGATTATGAAGATACGTTGAACTGGTTTTATGAGGAGAGTCTCACCTGCCCGATTCAGCTGAAAGCTACCTGTGCTCCCCATTACTTTCGCATTTTTCATCAGCGAAGAAAGGAAAGACCTGGAGAATCGAAGGGAGAAAGAGATTCATTAAACGCCATGACCAGGGGTTGTATGGGCGGAGTTTCATTCTGCTTTATTTCCCATACGGGTCAGGTACAGCCCTGCGGCTATCTTGAGATTGACTGCGGTCAGATAAAAGAAAAGGTTTTTGAAAAGATCTGGAACAATTCTCATGTATTTAAAAACCTGCGCGACCTGAACAAATATGAGGGGAAATGCGGCAGATGTGAATTCATCAAGGTTTGCGGTGGCTGTCGTGCCCGCGCCTACGAGATTACGGGAGACTACCTGGCCGAAGAACCGTTTTGTATTTATGAACCGAAAAAGCAGGTTTAAAGTTTCAAGTCTTAAAACCTGAAGAAATTAGTGGCTCTCCCCGATTTACATAGAATGTAGGATGGTATTTTATATGCCACCTCTTTCGGTCGGGTGTAAAACCCTACCCTACAAACTTACTAAGTAAATGTAGTGCGGCCCTTTAGGGCTGCTGTATCTATTTGGCAAGGCTAAAGCCTTACGCTACAGAATCATGTTTTCAAAGGTTTCCGAGAAATGGACGACGTAGACAAAAAAATTCTTAATATTATCCAGGCCGGATTTCCTGTAGAAGCGGAACCTTTTAAGGTTTTGGGAGAGCAAGTAGGCATCAGTGAAGATGATGTCCTGGAACGTATCAAGAAGCTAAAGGAAACGGGAATTATACGGAGAATTGGGGCGGTGTTTGATACCCGAAGACTCGGCTTTGTAAGTACCCTCTGTGCCGCAAGAGTTCCCGAGGAAAAGCTGAAAGAATTTGTCGAAATAGTTAATTCCTATCCGGGAGTAACCCACAATTACAGAAGAAGCCATGAATACAATGTATGGTTTACCTGTATTGCCTCCACCGAAGAAAAAATAAGAAAAACGCTGATGGAAATCAGCGAAAAAACCGACATTACTGATATGCTCAATATGCCGGCTAAGAGGAAATTTAAGATTAATGTAAGTTTCGACTTCTAATCATGATAAAAGGAATACAATAGTCACCCTTCTAAAGCAAACCACATAGACTTGGTAAATGTAAAATTACCGGAAGCACCAGAATACCCTCGAAAAATCACCTCACTGATGATGTTATAAGACGTGCCGTTGAATCTACCCTGTATATAATGCGAATACATGCCCGCAGATATCCTACCCTTGCCGTTTGCTGTGATGTTGTACTTCAGAGAAGGGGACTTAGTTGTTTGCACGCGCGCATACGTGCTCGATGAAAGTTCCTTAGCCTTTATAGAGCTCCCGGCTACTGCAAATCCACAGGTTACCAGTCCTTCGTCCTGTCCCCTGTTATTCCATGGGCAAATCATAGACATGTCGAATACGCTACCGTTTTGCCCCTCTTCCCCTCTGTCAACAACACTCATTCCAACTTTTTCCGTGTCGCTGATCATAGATATAAGGCCGTCTCCCGCAACATATCCAACATCTTTACTCACCTCCAGATTGGGTACGTCACCTGTGTCTGCCTTAAAAGTTCGTTCAAGATTAACCTGTCCATCAATCGCTCTCAAATCCGCTGAATAGCGAATCTGCGCCGCACTCCCCTCACTCAGAGTCATATTCTTGGCATCAAAGTCCCCTGTCCCATATGTCCATTTATATGATACTTTTTCCTTTACCGTTCCTTCACAATCAATAGATGTTTCATCAAAAATCCCATAGCCCAGCCTCGACAAGGGAACTCCTTGCGCCCCGGTTAAACCGGCAAGACCAATTACCAGCATTCCCGCTATAATCAAAAATGAAGCAGGTTTAAAAATTTCAGTCATACAAAACCCCCTTATTTGGGAGGTTTAATCTCAATAACAGGCTTATCAATAAGAGGTGCGCTTTTCTTGGCAACAGGCTTCTTGTCAATAAAGATTTTCTCGTTCTCCTTAATCATCTTAATTACAGCACTCGCTGTACAAATCTCAAAGGCGTAATCGGCAGGAAGCTGCTCAGCTAAACCAACCTCCGCGGTTATCAGATATTCATGACCCCCGGCTGTTATAAATCGAAAGATGTTCGCTCCAACCTGCGTTCCAGAAACCCAACTTTCCTCAAGGGTGCTCCAGATAATTTCAGACGTACTTACACTCACCAGCCGCAATTCAACACCCACTCTGGCTATAGCTTTCCTGTAGTGTACTCCAATTCCATCTATATTTACACCACCGCCGCCGGTGTAACGGTCAACATGATAATAAACGATCGCTCCCGTTATCATGTAGTTGGCACCAATGAGTCCCCCTTTGGGGCCTCCATACCGAATTAAACCTGTCCTTTTTACTTTATCACCTTTTTTGGTAAACTGGTGGCTCAATTTGTATTCTTGAGCTATGCGATTCATATTTTCGGATCCTCGCTCCACCACCATCCTCGGCCCCAAAGCCTTGTACAGCATATGATATAAGAGTTCCGAACCAGCCTGGCTCAATGCCCTGGAGTAGCGAGATCTATCCGAATCTTTGAATTGTCCCGTTTTATCGGAAAAGCTGCCCACAGTAATCCGCATATTTTTTTTGATTTTGCCTCTGAATTTCTCAAGTTCCTTTGTAATTCCAAGGTCTACTTTGGTAGCCTGTTGAAGGACGGGTTTCTTTACCTGAGTGCGGGAAACACACCCAAAAGCACTTAACAAAACAGCAACCATAAAGAAAAGAAATATGCACTTCCCAATCTTTCTTGCCACATGACTGTTTATCCCCTGATTACGAATTCCTGTTTTCACCATAACTATTCCTCGCCCCCCTCACTTAGCGCTCGTTCCTCGTCAGATTGGTAATATATTCTACTATTCATTCCCTCAGCAACAAGATAAGGAGCATAGTTATAGTAAGAATAATATCCACTAACTGCCTTGGAACCATGTTCAATAGCCACAGCCGTATTTAAAAGATTGTCTTGATAAGCAGCATAACCACCACCGGCAAACGTACGGGGCTCCCAGCTCATAATATCTCCTGCATTGGCGGGTATATGGAGCAACATAAAGAACAAAAATACCCCGAGCAAAACAAAAATTGCCCTCTTACTCATTGTTTTCCCCTCCTTCTTGTTCACTGGAACTGTTATTTTCCTCCGGCAGGATAGTAACAGTCTCTGTTATTGAATATTCCTCATCCTGTTGTGCAGCAGGAAAGGCGCCACCCTCCGCATAAGGCATAAAGATCAGCCCCGTTCCTTTTAATCCTCTGTCCGCTGTTCTCTTTACGCCCGAATCCGGAATCACTATCATCTCTTCATAAGATTCAGAAGGCTCTTCTTCATAATAGCTTTCTTCTTCAGTATCGTTCTCTTCTTCAGTAGCCTTTTCCTCGTCAGCCTGTTCCTCTTCAGTCAGGTTTACCTGGTTGTTTACTTGCCCCTGGATATCCTGCGAGATTACAATCGCGGGATACATCAACAAAGTGATCACACACAGAAGTATTTGTATCTTCTTTAACATACTTCAAAACCCTTGAAAAACGTGGAGAGTCCTTACACCTAAACGCAAACGGTGGTCCGCCTGAAGCGGACCACCCATTCTACAAAATCCCCTCAATTACATTTTCACTCTAAGCCCATGTAGTATTCGGCCGCAGATTGATATCTGCCGCTAACGGCATTCATGTATTGAACATTCACGTTCTCAATCTGAACCCACTCAGTGGTAACCCTGCGAACGCAGGGCACCTCGCCCCACGGACCCTCTCCTTCACCCTCTACAAGTAGTTGATATTGATACGCCTCATATCTTCCCGCAAGGCCGGATTGCAGATTACCGTCGCCACTACTTTCCATCGCATAACCGGTACTGATCTCATTACTGCTTCCCGCGGAAGTAAAGCCCGGAGCATCAGGGTCTAATGGATCCGTCAACTCTGTAACATTAAATTCCGAACCTGTGGTAGCGTCGAAATATTCTCCCACCTGACCTGTCGCTGGCGCTCCTCCCGGCACTGCAGTCACAGCTACTACACCAATCTTTTCCTCACCGCCTAAGTTGCCAAAAATATCATCCTCAGATTTTGTGTATTGCATCTCCACGGCGGTACCGATTGCGGCACCGGTAGCAGCAGTTTTTGTAAATGCATTATTTACATAGGCACTTTCCGCATTTAATCCGCGAACCCGCAAAAGATACCGGTTTTGAGCCGTAATGCCTACCAGAGAGGACGTCGCACTGTAGCCCACATTCACGCTTATATTTCCGCCTTCTTCAGTAGCGTTAGTCGCCGTTACACCAACGGTTACTCCGGCTCCCACCGAACCACAAATCACCATACATCCTAAAAAACACATTACTAAAAAAAGTACTCTTATCTTCATTTCGGTAACCCTCCTTTCCCTTTGGGGATAAGTAGCTTTGCGTCCCAGCCTCACGACTGGTTTGCCCTTTCGATGGCAATAAGAGACTTACCCCTTCCCTTGATAAATCAATTACCCCATCAACGCTAATTGGACTCTCTCATTTTCCGAGGGGCAATCACCTCCCTTTCTTACTATTATTTGAGTTTATTATATCTTTTCAAATACTTAATGTCAAATAATATTTGATGGTTTCGTAAAAAGTCGAAATATACACAATCTTGTCATTCCCGTGAAAACGGGAATCCAGTCTTTTCAATTACTTAGCCGTTTGTGGATTCCCGCCTACGCGGGAATGACAGACTATTTACGATTGCATCAATATTTAACTTCTGAGAGCTTTGAATTCTGTCATAGATATTCTAAATGGTCATTCCCGTGCAAACGGGAATCCAGTATTTTCAACTCTTTTTAGATTCCCACTTTCGTGGGAATGACAGAAAAGGTTTGTTATTCAAACCTATCTCGTAACAAGATCGCTTCGCACACCCCCCTCGCTATGCTCGGGGCTTCGGCTCACCGCAATGACAATGGGGCCTACCAGATACAACTTGACCAGCCCTTACCAAGACCGACCCTTGCAGTATGGGAAATATAAAATTCGCCCTCCGCAGTTATCTGTTGACTGTAATTCGATTGAGAAGCAAGACCCCCTTCAGCATTACCGGATCCGGACCGCACAACGACACCCGTCGCAACCCGCCCCTCGGCGACGCGACCTGAAAAATTATAAAAAGCTGTTGGCGACATAATGGGACTCATTCTAATGTTGGTGTGAACAGATCCCCTGGCAAGTTCTCCCTCAAAACCGGCGCTCATACCCAGGCCCGATTTATCGGTGCATACTAACGCGCTAACTTCTTCTCCACAGTTCATCAGACCATCGGTGCCCAGAGAATCATATCCCATGCTGGTTACACTGGAAAAATGGTGGCCATTAACGGCGGGAACCAAATTTAACACATTAAAAACCCTGCTCTGGCCTTCCTCGGCGGCGGCATGAAACGCGTGTTGATACGCCTCTACCCTGTTGTCCCCTATGTATTCCCACGAATCTTCCTCGCTTATATCCAGATAACCGATAACCCGTACATCCGTTACCGCCCACACGCTTTCGCCAGGGCTTCCCCCAATATCTTCCTGCGCTGAAACAGACCCCGGAACCAATAAAATACCCAGGAACAAACTGAGAACAAAAAATAGACTGCACTTTTTATACACGATCACACCCCCTGCTAACAAAAAAGGCGGGGGATAAAAACACCCCCGCCTTTTTAAAGTTATTACAAACTATACAAATTTACTCTTACTGACCGAAAACCGCATCCCACGTTGACAGTGGAGATATAGTAGGAAGCGAAGTTCTGTACTTCATCTCCTTCGAGAATTCAGCAATTATGCCCTTGGCCAATGTATCCTGCGTGTAGCGGGTCTCGCTGATCAGCTGGAAATCTGCTTCATCCCCATCAAAGGTTCCGGCACCTTCCTGAAGGTGCAGAGCCATGGAAGCAGTAATCTCGCCGTATCCACTGCCGGTAACCAGATGCGACAGAGCAGGCGAAAGAGTTGTTGTGGCAGCAGTATCCTTGGTGGCTACGATTGCCGGCGTATCGGCAAACATATTAACACCTGTCTTTACAGTACTACCCATAGTGATAAACTCGTTGGTTGCCGGAATGGTGGCACCTGGCGTTGATACTCTCCAGGGGCAGATAGACTCCAAGCCACCAATATCTGAACCGGCGAGGCCATATCCGTAGGACACAACACCGATTCCAACTTTTTCCGACTCATCAAGTGCGGCTACCAGACTCGTAACATCTCCAACAAACCCAAAATCTTTTTCTACGCTCAAATTGGGCGCGCTGTCAATGTGTGAATAGGCAGCAAAGTCCTTAATGAACATGGTGGAGCCATCAATTGCCTCAAAGCTTTCTTCATAGCGAATCTGCGCAGCACTGTCTCCAATACCCATTGTCAGGGTATTAACATCAAATGCACCTGTTCCGTATGTCCATGTGAACGCTTCATCTTCTGTTACCGTTCCAAAACAATCGATGATAGTACTTGTTTCAATATAAAAACCCTCTACCGGCGGTGGGACTGGAGGACTCGCTATAGCAGTGCTCGCCAAACCGAATGCTGCTATCAAAGCCATCAGGCCAACCATCTTTATAATTCTACTCATCTTCAAACCTCCTGAATAATTTTTTATTCTGTTACGTTACTTGGCTTGACATCTCAAACCTCTCCAAAACTACATTTTCCTCCTCTCCTTTTTTGCTCTCACCTCCTTACTGATTTGTATTTGACTGTGCATGTAACATAGCAAAAAATGCTTGTCAAGTTTTTTTAAAAAAATTTTTCCTTTGAGTATCATTGCTCTTTCTCAAGCATTACGCACCCTCAGACACTATCCGCCCCTTCTTTAATCCCAAATGCAAAGTCTCGATGATGTCCCGGACGAAGTCCAGATGTGACCCAATGTCGGCGGTTCCGCGGAAGGTGTCCAGACATGACCCAATGTAGGCGGCTCCGCAGTAGGCGTCCAGATATGACCCAATGTGGGTGGCTCCGCGGAAGGTGTCCAGACACAGCCCAATGTAGGCGGCTCCTCAGAAGGTGTCCAGATATGACCCAATGTGGGTGGCTCCGCGGAAGGTGTCCAGACACAGCCTAATGTAGGGGGCATTCCAGAAGGAGGAGGTGTGCTGAAGCGAAGAAATGGTTCAGCGTAACAACAAGACCCCCATACTACAAGTAACAAAGTTACAACCATCAGTTGTAAACAAATTAAACCTCTTATTTTCATTTCGGTAACCCTCCTCTCCCCTCAGGGGACAAGTAGCTTTGCGTCTCAGCCTTACGACTGGTTTGCCCTTTCGATGGCTATAAGAGATTCACCACCTGGATAAATCAATTACCCCATCACACATTATTGGTCTTTCTCATCCTCTCCCGGACAATCACCTCCTCATTCTTTGAGCATCTAATCTCTGCAAGATGTTTTAATTCTATCTATAATAAATCTTAAATATCCAAAAGTCAAGTAAATTCTTTATACTACAAGGAACACATTTATACTTCTCTGTCGGGTCGAAAAAAATTGAAAAATCAATGAGACTCTTTCTTTATATTTAGCGCAAGCTGCAGATTTTTATACGCTTCCATATAGTCTGGCTTGATTCTAAGCGCTTCACGAAAATGGACAGCGGCCTCCTTGACCTTTCCCTGGCGCATCAGAGCAACTCCCAGGTTATTATGCGCCTCCGCGTAGCCCGGCTTGATTCTTAGCACTTCTCGAAAATGGGTAGCAGCCTCCTCAACCATCCCCTGACGCATCAGAGCAACTCCCAGGTTATTATGCGCCCCCGCATAGCCCGGCTTGATCCGAAGCACTTCTCGAAAATGGGCAGCAGCCTCCTCAACCATCCCCCGACTCAACAATACAGCCCCCAAGCCGTAGTGCGCCTTAGCATAGTCCGGCTTGATCCGCAGTACCTGCCGAAAATGAAAGATGGCATCCTTGGCTTTTCCCCGGCTCAGCAATACAACACCCATGTTATAGTGCGCGTCAGCGTAATCCGGCTTGATCCGAAGCGCCTCCCGAAAATGAGAAATCGCCTCCTCAACCCTCCCCCGGCGAGTTAATGCAACCCCCAGGTTGTTGTGTGCTTCCGCGTAGGCTGGCTTGATTCTTAACGCCTCCTGGAAATGGGTAATAGCCTCCTCAATCCTCCCCTGATGTCTCAACGCAGCACCCATATTGTTGTGAGCTTTATGATAAGCGGGATCTATCCGCAACGCCTCGGCAAAATGAATGACAGCCTCCTCCATCCTTCCCTCGCAAGCCAAAGCCTCTCCCAGGTTATTGTGAACTACACTATTACCTGCAGTAACATTCAGCGTATGTTTGAAGAGAACAATACTATTTCTCCAATTTTGCACCTGGAACCATGTAGTTGTCATAAGGATTGAAAGAAGTACTGCTGCTATCGCAGCAAGCCCTGCATCTCTATAGCGCCATCCTGCCACAAGTTCAGGAACACCCCAGGCAATCATGACAAATAAACCAATGAGCGGCACATATGTGAATCGATCAGCCATGGCCGGCCAAAGACCCGCCTGCACTAAGCCAATGACCGGTACAAGAGTTCCAAGGTACCACAGCCATCCTGTCACAAGACAGGGCATCCTTCTCATCATCCGAACTACCAGAACAGATACACACACCAGCAACAACAAAGCCCCTATGGTCTGCCACATGGGCACCATGTGAGGATATGGATATAAGACTGCCAGGTTCTCAGGCCAGATCATCTTCCCAATGTATTTTATATAGGAAACCAAAGCGTTCGCGATACGGAGTTTCATCGGCACCAATTCCATGGGTACTACAGCCCCAGCACGGTGAAGCGATAAAGAAGATAAAAAAATCGAAACCACTGAAAGGGCAAGAAGGGGAACTTTTTCCAAAATCAAGCGAAAGGCGATCGATCCTTCACCACCTGACTGCCCAAACCTGACGCGTCCAAGGGGCCAATAGTCCAGCAAAAGAAGTACAAGCGGCAGGGTCACAAGCATGGGCTTGGCCAAAAGGCCCAGCGCGAAAACCAGAAATGTCAGTAAATATCTGTAGATGCCGGGCCGTTCAGTGTAACGCACATAGGCCAGCATGGTGAGCATCCAGAAAAAGGTGCTCAGAAGGTTCTTCCGTTCCGCCACCCAGGCAACCGAATCCACATTAAGTGGGTGCAACGCGAACAACGCCGCGATAAAAGCGCTCCTCCATAATGCCCCGGTCATACGATTAAAAACAAGAAACAGCAAAAGAGTGCTTACAATGTGAAGAACCAGATTAGTCAGATGATGCATCCCGGGACTTAAGCCGTATAGCTGGCAGTCCAACATGTGAGAAAGCCATGTCAATGGATGCCAATATGTTTTTTCTTTATCCGTGAAACTGAAAGCCCAGTTAATGTTCTCCAGGGTAAGCCCACGCTGCACATGGTAATTCTCAGTGACATACAAATCGTCATCGAAGTTCACAAATTCATGATCCCCCACCTGCCAATAGACGGCGAGTGTAGTCAGAACGAGAAACAGGCAAACCAAAATATCACGACGTATGTTGACATTGACCATTGAAAGAAACCTTTCGAAATAGTTAAGGCTCATTTTTGGCATACAGAATTGTTATTGTTTTATAATGGCTCTGTATAATTACCTGGGTTATTGCAAACGTAGCGATGCGGCAATCTACCTGAAGCCTTTGGACTTTAGCCTTGTGATCTCTGCCTTTAACCATAAGTATAGATTGCTCCACCCCCGTCATCAATAACAGCGTGGATATCTTGTACTAAGCTCTCAATATGTCTACCACTTGGAATCTGTCTTTATAAAATGTCCTACCTCATAAACTGGTCCGAATAAAGGTGGCATACTTTCCATCTGAATAAGTCGTACCTGATCCAAAACACTATTGGCGGCATTGTGAACATCCTTTTCCGTAGAAAAATGATGTTCACGGATGTTGCACCCCAGTAACCGGAACATGAATACCATCAAGGTGCGCTCAATCGGTACACCGTATATCGCCTGGCCCTCTGGCTTAAGAACCCGTCGAATTTCCCGGAAGGCCTGGATTTGCTGAGCAGGTCTAAGGTGCTCAAGAATACTTATCAACAATACCGTATCAAACGAATTGTCAGCATACGGCATTTCTAATACGCTTCCGCTTTGCAGATTCACTTCAATCTTTTTTGCCCTAAATACGGATGAAACGTCTTTAATCGATACATTTAGATCCAGTCCATGAATCTCTTCATAGTTTTCATGAAGATTCAAAAATGTAACACCGGCACCAAAGCCAACTTCCAGAACACGTTTGCCACCTCTACACTCAGCCAAACAGAACTCAACCCGCCGGCGATACATCGTTCCGATAACTGGCCAGAAATAAAATCGAATCGGGTCATTCTTGCTTACACTCTTATAACAGCGGCTTGGCAATAATTTTAATCTGGGTAGATTGTTTCTTTTGGGCATCTTTCCTCCTGATCGTTCATCCAATACGCATGTATGGCTCATTTACGGGCGACGCCCCTTTATATACAATGAACCTGCAAATTCACGTATGACCGGCATTATTTCCAAGACACGTCCCAGGCTTCTTACTGCATTGATCAGCGATGCCGGCGTAGCAGGGTGTAACCAATCAAAAGGCATGATTTCTACTTTTTCAAAACCCGCTTTCAACAAAAGCGTGCGAAAAGACCAGCGCACAAATGCAGTTTCATCCGGTGAAACATACCAGAAGCATGGTAGAGAACGAAACTTCCTTTCGGCAAATACCTGGGGGTTGAGCATATTGGGTTCGGCAAAACTCATGATGCCACCAGGTTTGAGTAGGGTATAGATTCGTGACAGCGCGGCTTTAACGTCAAGATGATGCAAAACAGACGAACCTATGATTGCATCAAAGGGACCGTCAACATCACAGTCCTCAAACGGCTTTTCCATGAATCGGACTTTATCTTCAGGCAACCCCCTTGCACGGGCTTTTGCCAATAACTCCGGGGAAATATCAACAGCCAGTATCTGGGCTCCGGTCCGAGAAAACATCTCCGTAAATAATCCTGTACCGCATCCCACTTCTAACACTCGCATACCGGCTTTCATCTGTACCCCTTGTGCGATAAATTCAAACCGACGGAGAACCCGTAACCGCCCTGCAGGTGTTTCCCAGCCCCAGATCAGCTCTGTGTTATTGTCAGCCAGTACTTTGCCATGATCAATTTCGTGTGTTTCTCGTATATAAGTCATATATGTCCTATTCGTTTTTGCCGTTCCATAATTTTTACTACGAACAAGCGGATGTGTAACGTATGATTTTAATTACGTAAGTATGAGATTCAGATGAATTTTATGCGTCTCGCGGCAAAAAGAACCATTTTAAGCAATATCCACCCATGCCGCCAGCGGTTTATATTGGTATCGCCGTATGTCCGAAAACGGTAACGGATTGGCAGCTCGGCTATTTTCAAGTTAAGCTTTGCCGCCCCAAACAAAAGATCAACATCACCAAAGGGGTCGAAATTGCCGAAATACTCGCGGTTCCTGGCAAGCGATTCGTAGTCACGTTTCCACAGCACTTTTGTCCCGCAGAGTGTGTCCTTTATGGGCTGTCCGAGTAACCATGAAAACGCCAGGCTGAAGAACTTGTTTCCAACCATATTGAAGAAGCGCATGGCTTCTTCCTCCATGGGATAGATAAGGCGAACACCGTTGATAAATTCACCTTTTCCCGAAACAAGCGCCTCAACAAAGCGTGTCAAGTCTTCCGGCGGAACGGTCATATCCGCGTCCAGTATCATGAGTATGTCACCCTCGGCTTTTTCAAAACCTAACCGAACCGCGTCCCCTTTTCCCTTTCCTGATTGCCGGAATAGCCTACATTTCCTGTCCGGAAACCGCTCGATCATCTGTTCAATGGTCTCATACGTATCATCGCTTGAATGTCCTTCAACAAATATGAGTTCGGTATCGCTTCCGAGATCAGGTACACGCTTTAAAATGTTCTCAATATTTCCGGCTTCATTCCGGGCAGCGACGATTACTGAAACCGAAGGTGGTTCGCGCGATTCGGCCTGTTCCCGGGCCGGCACGGGCCGAGCAATCACAAAGTTCGCCAGTGCAAACCAGCTGAAAGGCAAAAAATTCACCAGATACCGGTTCGCCAGGCTTGACAATAGCGGAACACGCAAGGGAAAGAGAATACAGGGATTATATTTGATGACCTCAAAACCTGACAGTTCCAGCAGGTTGAAAATATCATGAGGAGTAAACCAGTTTTGTTCCAGAACTGAAAAACCCAGACCCAGCCGTTTGACCACTGACAGAGGAATACGCCAGAGATTATTATAGAAATTCAAAACCAGACGTGTTCCCGGATGGGCTATTGCACGCAGTTTTTCAAAAACGTACTGAACATCCCAGAGATCATTAACAAGGTCGGAAAGTATTATTACATCAAATTTTTCATTAAACGCTATTTCATGCGCGTCTCCCTGTAAAAAGGTCAACCGGGGATGCTTCACAGAAGCATGCTTGATCATTTCGCCGGAAAAATCAACGCCGACCCCCAAAGACGGTTTCAGTGACGCGAGCAAGTCACCATGACCGCATCCAAGTTCCAATATCCGCAACCCCGGCGGAATCAGAAATTTGTAATAATGCTGGAGAAGTTTTTGGTAAAAGGCTCCAACGCGTTTTTTATTTTCCTGCTCATATGAAACACGGTCCCAATTAGCGATACGCTTTTGCTGGTAGCGATGTTTCGCCGGATCAATGTATTCTTCTCGTGATGTTTCCATTTCAGTGAGACTTCCTCTTCATATTTTTTAGGGCGAGTTGCAGATTTTTATACGCTTCCATATAGTCTGGCTTGATTCTCAGCGCTTCTCTAAAATGGGTGGCAGCCTCCTTCACCTTTCCCTGGCGCATCAGAGCAATTCCCAGGCTATTGTGCACCTCCGCAATACCGGGCTTGATCCGCAGTATCTCTCGAAAATGGGTGGCAGCCTCCTTCACCTTTCCCTGGCGCATCAGAGCAACTCCCAGCATATAGCGAGCCCGCGTATAGTCCGGTCTGATCCGCAGTGCTTTGACATAATGACTAATAGCCTCGTTAATTTTCCCCTGACGGTCCAGAGCAATCCCCAGGTTGTAGTGTGCCTCCGCAAAGTCGGGCTTGATACGAAGT
>JAUVKS010000094.1 GCA_030596145.1 Pseudomonadota bacterium
CCCGAACGGCATGCTCCCTTCGATTAAACAGCTTGCAGCCTCTTTTGAGGGATTATTTATCGTGGAGGACTGGCATAACTACGGTCCGAATTATGACAAGACACTCATGGCATGGTTTGAAAACTTCAATAAGCACTGGAACAGGCTCAAGTACAGCTATGACGATCGCTTTTATCGTATGTGGAAGTACTACCTGCTTTCCTGTGCTGGGTCGTTCCGAGCACGTATGAATCAGTTATGGCAGATAGTGCTTTCTAAGAAAGGCGTGAAAGGCGGCTATTACGCTTCACGGTAGTAGACAAAAGGCACAAAGTACCCAAGGCACAGAAGCCCACCCGCCTCACTTAAGGCGAAGCCGATGGCGGGTAGGCACAAAGAAAGAAAAGCAGAATAGCTTTATTAGTTTAGTTGGCTTACTTTGTGTCTCTTAAAATGGATTCCCGTTTCTATGGGAATGACAGGGAAATCAAACCCATAACATTCAACTCCTGCCCTCTATAATCCGGCTTGCCCTTTTCAGATCATCAGGTGTATTTATCCCCATAGCTTCAGCAGGATCATCGGCCATAAAAGACCTTGCGATATATCCTCTCTTGCGGGCAATCTCGATAATATCAGTCAAATAATACTCCCCCTGGACATTTTTGTTGCCGATATCCCCCACGGCTTCGAAAAGAAAACTGCTTTCCACACAGTATATGCCTGTATTTATTTCCCTTATCTTTTTTTCCTCTAAGGTGGCATCGCGCTCCTCAACAATTTTCAGGACATCTCCTTCCCTTCCCTTCACAACCCTCCCATAACCGGATGGAACATCCAGCACGGTGGTTAAAACTGTAACTGTCGCATCTTCTGAAAAATAATGACCCAACAGTGCCCTCACGGTAGAAGGCATAAGGAGGGGCACATCACCACACAGAATCAATACCGTCCCATCAAAATCGAGGAACTCATCCCTCGCCTGAAGGACGGCATGGCCGGTTCCCAATTGCTCCTTCTGCTCAACAAAAATCAGTTCTTTATCTTTAATGTTCCCCTTTACCAGTTCTGCCTGATGCCCGACTATAACCACTATTTTTTCTGACCCAACCTCCCTAGCCACAGCAACCGGATAGGTCAACATCGGCCTCCCACAGAGGGGATGGAGAACCTTCACCAGAGAAGATTTCATTCGGGTACCCTTGCCGGCGGCAAGGATAATGGTTGAAAATCTGCCTTTCTTTTTTTTAACCATCAATGCTCCTTTAAATTCGCTGCCTTTTGTTTCTGGCTACGATGCCCTGCGTCGGAACTAGTGGCCGACAATATAACCAACACTTCTTTTATGGATTTCATGTCGGCATTCTCAATAACGAAATGGACATTACCCAGCCTTAAGGTCTCGCTTCTTTTAGGAATCTTCCCCATCTTATGCAGCAAGAATCCTCCAAGAGTCTCATAGTCCCCCGCGGGAATCTCCAGGGATATAATTTCCCGGAGGCGGTCTATTCTTATTTGCGCATCAAAGAGATATTTTCGGGGACCGACTCTTTTATACGATTTCTCCTCCTTATCGTACTCATCCTCAATTTCACCTACTATTTCTTCCAGTATGTCCTCGATAGTCACTATACCCACAGCGCCACCATACTCATCAACAACAATCGCCATTTGTTCACCGCTTCTTTGCAGTTCAAGGAGAAGCTCACTGGCCGGTTTTGTTTCCGGCACATAAAGAACGGTCGGCCTGAGGCAGGATGATATCTGATCATCTTCAGATATCCCGCCCCGTCCGTGCAGGGCTCTTAAAAGGTCAAAACAATGAAGTATGCCTGTGATATTGTATGTCCTGTCACGATAAACGGGAATACGGGAGAACCCTTTTTCTTCAGTCAAGACAGCAGCCTCTCCGAGAGTGGCATTTTCCTGCAAGGCGGTCACATTGGACAGGGGAACCATGATCCGGCTGACGCTCACTTCAGAAAAACCGAGTATCCGCTGTATCATTTCCTTTTCTGAACTCCGGATATCACTTTCATCTCTTTCTTTTCTGAGAAGAAATTTCAAGCCATCCCTGGTAATATACGGGGAACGGGTACCGCCTTTTCCTCCCGTAAAGATATAGACCGCACCTCTGGATATCCTTGAAATAACAAATACCACCGGATAAAGCGCCCATGAAGCGGCCCATATAAACCACGAAACCCTGAGGGCAACGAATTCCGCATGCTGCTGAAATATACTTTTGGGAATTACCTCACCCACCACCAAGACGAGTGGAATCATAACAACAGCGGAAACAAACTCACCACGAACAGCGCCGAACATTGACATAAACATTGACGTCGCGATAACCGTACTGGTAACGACACATATATTTGATCCGGTTGATGTCGCGGCCATAAGCCACTCCGGTCTATCCAGGAGTTTCAGGGCAAGCTTGGCCGATCGTGAACCGGCCCTCGCCTTTTGCCTTATTCTGTTTATATCAGAGGCCACAAGTGCCAGCTCCCCCCCCGAAAACAGACCTTCCAGGCAGAGACAAACAAATATCACAAAAACCGAAAAGAGATTATTCCCCATCTTTAACCTCTTTTTTCACTACTTTTATTTTTAATATCCTTGCCCCGCTCATTTTTTCCACAGTAAAGGTATAATCATTAAAAGAAACCTCCTCACCCCTTACGGGCAGCTCCCCGAAGAGGTGAAAAACAAATCCGCCCACTGTGTCAAAATCTTCCGAGGGAATGGTTGTACCAGTAAGGTCATTCAAATCATCTACCGGCATCATCCCGGAAATCAGAAGTGTTTTTTCATCTATCCTATGATATAAATCCTCTATGATATCATACTCATCATAGATATCACCGAAAAGGCTTTCCAGGATGTCCTCCATAGTCACAATACCCGCCACACCACCATATTCATCCACCACTATCGCCATATGTATCTTTCTTGCCTGAAAATCACCAAGGAGGCTATCGGCTCTTTTTTCCAGCGGGACAAAATATGGCTTTCTTAATAATGTTTCGACTCCGGCTGCCGTTTCCTTTCTCGCTGTCAAAGACAGGAGATCCTTGGCATAGAGAATCCCAATGATATCATCATTATCGTCACCATATATCGGTATTCTTGAATATCGGGCGCCGATTATCTTCTTTTCCATACTCTTTATATTCATGGAGATAGGCAGGCAGAACATATCCACCCTGGGGGTCATCACATCCGACACCCGAGTCTCGCCAAGTTCAAATACCCTGTCAATCAGGTCCCTCTGGGACTCCTCCAGCACCCCGTCCTTGTGACCGACATCAACCAGCGTCTTGAATTCATCCTCCATCAAGGCGTCACCCCTTTTGGAATCTCCCCTCCCGAAAAGATTTACAAACCAGCCGGATATACGCTCCAATACCCATATAACGGGTCGCGCGATCCTGGAAAAGACCGTCAAAGGAAGTGAGACACAAGAAGCAAACCGTATGGGATGAATTATGGCAAAAGTCTTGGGCATGGTCTCCCCGAAGATGAGGAGCGAAGGCGTCACAACGGCTACCGCCACCCACCTGCCCTCTCTTCCCAGAAAGTGAATGAAAATGGCCGCCGCCACAACGGAGATGGCAACATTGACGGACTCGTTGCCCACAAGTATGGTTACAAGCAATCTCCTGGGATACTCCAGAAGCCTCTGGACATAGGACAAAAACCGGGACTCTTCCTCCTTCATCTTGTGGAGATGAAGTGAGGTAAGGGAAAACAGCGATGCCTCGGAACCGGAAAAGAATCCGGAAAGGATAAAAAGAAAACCTAATAGAATAAACCTTAATGTAATGTGTGGGTCCAATTGATATACTATTTTGAAATTAAGAGTTTTTCAGCCACTAAGTCACAAAGTCACCAATTATTGCTTCACCCCGATAGTAGATGATTGATACTGGACAAAATTTCACCTGCGGAAAATCTCAGGTATACAACACCTCATTCCTTCTTCGTGCCTTGGTGCCTTTGTGACTCAGTGGCTGAATAACTGTCAAATTATCCTTATTCCCACAAAAAGTCAACATGATAGACTCCAAATGTTAGAGAAAGACCATTTGACTCACAGGCCGTTTTCCGATATATCCCTTAGACTCAAAATTCAAAATTCGCTCTCAGAATCCTATTTTCGGATTTCTCAATATTTCGGTTTTAAACAAGGAGGTGTGAATATGTCCAATGTGCTTTTAATCGGAAACGGCGCACGGGAACATGCAATCGCTGAGGCAGTTTTGCGATCAAAGCGTGAACCCAGGCTTTTTTCCTATATGAAATCGAACAACCCCGGCATAGCATTACTCTCTGAGGAAGCCGTGATCGGGGATTATAGTAACTTTGAAAACATAAAAAAGTTCGCAAAAGAGTGCAATATTGATTTTGCGATCATCGGTCCGGAAGACCCCCTGGACAACGGTGTTGTCGATTTCCTGCAAGAACTAAATATACCATGTGTCGGGCCGACAAAAAGTCTGGCCAGGCTGGAAACCTCAAAATCATTTACCAGAGATCTGGTGAAAAAATACAACATACCCGGAAATCCGAAATTTGAAACCTTTTCCTCCATGGAGGGAATAAGTGATTTTCTTGATGAATTGGAGGAAGCTGTTATAAAACCTGACGGCCTGACAGGTGGGAAAGGGGTCTGGGTACAGGGAGATCATTTTCAGACGAAAGAAGAGGCGCTGGAATATTGCAGGAAAATTTTAGCAGAGCATTCATCGGTTATCATAGATGAAAAGCTGGAAGGGGAGGAGTTCTCACTGCAGTGCCTGTGCGACGGTAAGACGGTTGTTGCGACACCTCCCGTACAGGACCACAAGAGAAGATTTATTGACGACAAAGGACCGAACACAGGGGGCATGGGCTCTTATTCCTCCGAAGATCACTCATTGCCCTTCATGAGCCTCGATGACGCGGCGGAAGGTCTGGCCATAACACAGAAAGTGGCGGAGGCGATTTATAAAGAAACCGGGGAATATTACAAGGGAGTTATGTACGGTGGATTTATCATCACAAAAAATGGAGTCAAATTGCTGGAATACAACGCACGGTTCGGAGATCCCGAAGCGATGAATACCCTGCCTCTCCTGAAGACCGATTTTATCGATATCTGCAATGCGATTATTGAAGGAACACTCGGCAGCATCCCCATTGAATTTGAGAAAAAGGCTACCGTATGCAAGTATATCGTCCCCAAGGGTTACGGTCTGCCGCAGGATCACCCCGACGCAAAATCAACCTCATCAAAAATTGAGGTCGGTGATGTGGGGGCGGCGAAGCTATACTATGCATCCGTTGACAAAAGGGAAGACGGGCTGTATATGTCCACATCAAGGGCAATCGGAGTTGTCGGGATAGCAGACAACTTGGATGCGGCAGAGCAGATTGCGGAAAAGGCCATATCGGCCATAAAGGGACCTGTAGCCCATAGACCCGACATCGGCACAAGAGAGCTTATAGAAAAAAGAATACAGCACATGCAGGAAATAAAAGGAGTAGAGAGTTAATGCAAAACGAAATAAAAAAGGCGCTCATAAGCGTAACGGACAAGAAGGGAATCGTTGAGTTTGCGAAGGAACTTACAAAGTTCGGCGTGGAGATACTCTCCACCGGAGGAACCGCGGAACAGCTAAGAAAAAGTGGGTTAAACGTTACGGATGTCTCCGACTACACCGGTTTTCCCGAAATGATGGATGGCAGATTGAAAACACTCCATCCAAAGATACACGGGGGACTTCTGGCGCTCAGGGACAATGAAAAACATATGAATGCGACAAAAGAGCATGGCATCGATCTCATAGACATGGCGGTCATCAATCTCTATAAATTCGAGGATACCGTGGCAAAAGAAGGCTGCACACTGGAAGATGCCGTAGAAAATATCGACATAGGCGGTCCCACCATGCTTCGCGCGGCGGCCAAAAATTACCGTTTCGTTACCGTTGTCACCGACCCCGAAGATTACCCGAGGATTTTGAAGGAAATGGATGAAACGGGGGGGAAGATATCTGAGGCTACCAATTTTGCCCTGGCGACCAAGACCTTCCAGCTTACGGCCAGATATGACGCCGCCATCTCCAATTATCTTGGCAAGACAAGCCCTGAAGGAGCAAAGAAGGAGTTTCCCGACACCTTTACCATACAGTTCAGCAGGGCGCAGGATCTTCGTTACGGTGAAAACCCACACCAGAAGGCCGCATTTTACAGGGAAAAAGACACGTCCCTTCCCGCAATCGCGAATGCCGGACAACTGCAGGGAAAGGAACTATCCTATAACAACATCATGGACAGCGATGCGGCGTGGAATATGGTGGGCGATTTCGACTTGCCAACAGTCGTTGTCATGAAACATTCAAATCCATGCGGCGCTGCAACCTCCGACAGCGAAATCCTGGAAGCCTACACGAAAGCAATGGAGACAGACCCTCTATCCGCCTTTGGAGGCATTGTCGCCTTTAACAAGAATGTAGACAGAAAGACTGCCGAAGAGATTGTAAAGACCTTCCTGGAGGTCATCATAGCACCCGGCGTTGATCAGGACGCTATGGAAATATTGAATACCAAAAAAAATATGCGGGTACTGGAAATTTCGCCTTCAACTGAAAAACAATCTGCCGGCTATGATTTCAGAAGGGTTGCCGGAGGTTTGCTCGTTCAAGACAGGGATACTGAAATAACAGATATAAAAGACGCACAGGTTGTTACCAAAAGGGCTCCCTCGGAAGAGGAATATCAGGCACTTGACTTTGCCTGGAGGGTGGTAAAGCATGTAAAATCAAATGCCATTGTTTACGCTACCAAAGATCAACTGATAGGAGTGGGGGCGGGTCAGATGAGCCGTGTCGATTCTGTAAAGATAGCCTCAATGAAGGCAAATCTGCCGACTAAAGGAACTGTTCTGGCCTCCGATGCCTTTTTCCCATTCAGGGATGGGGTGGACATGGCCGCTGAAGCCGGTGTTACAGCCATCGTGCAGCCGGGCGGATCGATGCGAGATGAAGAATCGATAAAGGCGGCAGACGAACACGGAATTGCCATGATCTTCACCGGAACAAGGCATTTTAAACATTAACATAAGGCGCAAGGTTGAGGGCAAAGGGCAAAAGGGGAAACCTTTAGCCATTAGCCCCGTGCATATGAGGTATTATCT
>JAUVKS010000073.1 GCA_030596145.1 Pseudomonadota bacterium
TGCATATCTTTCGTGGTAATGCAAGATTATGGGTTAACAAAAGCCCTTACTACAGATGAGCATTTCAAGCAGGCTGGTTTTAGAGCTTTGTTGATCGAATAATTTTGATATAAAATGAAATGGATAATCAGAATATTACGCAGATTACCGCAGATTAATTAGCCATAGACACACCCCAGTACGATCTTCCGGACCTACGGGGCAGGCACAGACTGACGCAGACGAAAAAGAAGGTTGGAAGGTTTTCTTTTTTTGTCCTGGCTTATCTGGCAGGTCCAAAGAAATAAGATATTCGGTTAATCGATATGATCACAAACTATCCCAAACTCACCAGATTATGGGTAGCGCTTTTGGACGTCGGGGTAACGTTTGCCTCTTACATAGGTGCTGTGTATTTACGGAATGCGATGATAGCATTGTATCCGTTTGGAGGAATAGTCAACTGGCAGGAGCATTGGGAAATCTTGATTACAATTCTTCTGGTATGGAGAGGCCTTTTCGGCTTTCAGGAAGCGTATGTAGGGCAACGATTCACTTCGCTGAAGACTGATTTGTTGGTTGTTGTAAAGACTGTGATTTTCGGGACTCTTATTGTTTTAACTTTTGCATTCCTGATCAAGTCGAATATACCCAGGACTCTTATCTTTATTTTCGCGATCGTCAATCTGATATTTCTTTTTGGTGAAAAAGCGCTTTTTTACCAATTCATAGGATATCTGAGAAAACAAGGCAAAAATATAAAAAGAGTTTTAGTATTAGGCGCTGGAGATGTGGCCAAAGCCTTTATCTTTTCGGTGGAAAAATATCCTGATTGGGGACTTAAGATTTTAGGCCTGATTTGCAAAAATGAACTTAATGTGGGAGATGAGCGGTTTGGGTATAAGCTGGTGGGGCATACCGATGATCTTCGTGAGTTACTTCATTACAACCCTATAGATGAACTGGTTGTTGCGCTGCCTGCAAAACATCTGGGAGCTGTGGAGGATGTTATGGCTATATGTGATGAGGAGGGGGTTCCGGTGCGGATTGTTTCACCCTTTTTTAAAAACCTTATTTCAAAAGCCAATACTGATATGATTCATGGACTGCCCATCATCAAGTTTTCTTCAGTGGAACGTGACGATTTCGAGATCACCTTAAAGAGAGTCATGGACATAATCGTTTCATTTGTCTCATTTGTGTTATTGGTTCCGATATTTGGACCAATTGCCATGCTTATTAAGCGAGAATCTCCGGGGCCTGTCTTTTACCGATGGAAAGTGCTGGGACTCAACAAACGGCCACTGGTCAGCTACAAGTTTCGTACCATGGTGGAAAACGCAGATAATGTTAAAGAAAAGCTCATTGTCAATAACGAGATGAGTGGCACTGCATTCAAGATGAGTAATGATCCGCGTATTACCCGTGTGGGAAAGTGGCTGCGCAAATTCAGCATTGATGAGCTGCCACAGCTCTGGAGTGTGCTAAAGGGCGATATGTCCTTAGTGGGGCCGAGGCCGCCACTTCAGACAGAGGTGGAAAAATACGAAGGGTGGCATCGGAGAAAGCTTTCCGTGAAACCGGGGATCACCTGTTTATGGCAGGTGAACGGAAGAAATGAGATCAATGATTTTGACGAGTGGATGCGCCTCGACATGAAATATATTGATGAGTGGAGTCTGTGGCTTGATTTTAAGATATTGTTTAAGACTGCGTGGGTGGTGGTGAGGGGGACGGGGAGGTAGTTATTTGTTAATCGTTATTGGTTATTTGATAATTGTAATAGATATATGGGATTTAGGGATAAATACTAATAAAACAAATGCTGGAATAAGTGATAATGCTGGGATGAATACTAATAAAACAAATGCTGGGATGATAGATACAGAGGGCGGAGAGCAGAGGACAGAAGACGGAAGCCGGAGAAACCGATCCGCCCCAGAGGAATGGACTTCGTATTCCACCCCAGTACGATACTCGGTACCTACGGGGCAGGCAGGGCGGGCGGGGCGGGCGGAGCAGGGAAAGCTTGAAGATCAAAGCCAAGGGGATGAATGTTGGTTGGAGAATATTGAGGGGATATCTTATAGGTGGAATGGGGAAATACTCCATAATCCTGACAGGGAGCCTATTGAAGATCTGGATGCATTGCCATTTGTGAGTCGAGTCTACAAAAAGTACTTGAATGTAAAAAATTATTTCTTTGGAGGGGCATAATATCCTTACGTCCATCTCATCTCAGGCCGGGGTTGTCCCAATCGCTGTGTATGGTGCAGTTGGCCGCAATTGCTTCATGGAAGAAAATTCCGGGCAAGAAGTGCTGAAAATGTCGTCGCTGAGATGGAATACGTAAGCAAGGAGCTGCCCGAAGTAAAGGATATCGGTTTTGAAGATGACACTTTCAGTGCAGATCAGAGGCGGGTTATAGAAATTTGCGAGCTAATAGTAAAAAGAAACCTGAAGGTTTCATGGTATGCCAATGTAAGGGCGACTTTGAGATACGAGACGATGAAGGCCATGAAAAAGGCAGGGTGCCGTTTTCTGATTGTGGGTTTTGAAAGCGGCAACCAGAAGATTCTGAATAATATCAAAAAAGAGATTACCCTTGAACATTCAATCCGCTTTGCGGAAAACGCGCAAAGAGCGGGCTTGCTCGTTCACGGCTGTATGGTAGTGGGAAGCCCTGGAGAAACCAGAAAAACAATGGAAGAAACCCTTACTTTTGCGAAGAGACTCAATAGCGACACGATGCAGTTTTTCCCTATGATGGTTTACCCGGGCACAGATGCTTACCGCTGGGCAGAAGAGAACGGATATTTGACAACAAAAGATTTTTCCAAATGGGTTACCGCTACGGGATACCACAATTGTGTGGTTAGCACTCCCGAGTTGAGTAGTAAAGATTTGGTCAACTTCTGCGACGGTGCTCGCCGGGAGTACTGTTTGCGTCCCAGGTATGTGGCCTACAAGGCATGGCAGACTTTAACTAGCCCTAGTGAGCGAGAAAGGAACGTGCGACAGCTCAAGAATTTTGGCGGCCCCTCCTTTTTGGCAGCCGCGTTTAGCCGCCCTTCTACCACTCAAAACGAGGAATTAGTCACAGACCCACCCCGGTACGATCATTCTGGCCTACGGGGCAGGCGCAGACTCACGCAGACGACATAATAATAATGAAAATCAAGGAACAACAAGTTGGAGGTGATTAATCATGGCGAGGATTATTATTCAACCACAGACTGCTGAAAATGTAATAAATTTGGTCAGATCGGCAGTGGAAAATGAACGGAAAGTCATAAGTTTTGGCATCTCGAAAACGAAAAAGAAATTGGTAGAGCTAGAAAAGAGATCTGGAATGGACAGTGAAAGCTTTTATAAGAAATTCAACGAAGGGAAAATGGGTGATGATTTGCAGTCTATCCGGTGGGCAGGTGAGTATGAAACCTTGCTGCAATTGCAACGAGATTACAATGATCTCTTGGAGCCCGAATTGTGCTCATAGAGGAATATTTTCAAAAGGTTGAATCTGACATTGCAAATTGTCCTTATATCTTTGAATCCCGTATCCTAAGGGATAAACGTTCTCTACACATTGGAATCATAGAAGGTGAAATCTCTTTTCCGGATGAATCAGTCCTGTATTTCATAGAATTTGTAAATGTGAAAGAGAAGATGGAACGTTATAAGTATTCTTATCATTACCAGGACAGGCATGGAAAACTTATCTTCAGATATGACATGGCGCCGCATCACAAGGAAATTGACACCTTCCCTCATCACAAATACATAAGTTCAATGGGAGTCACCGAATCTTCTGCACCGGACTTCGCCAAGGTTTTGGATGAGATAGTAGACTCGATAGAGTAAGTGCACGCTTCCATAACCCCCAGGTGCTGTCCGCCTGACCTGTTAAATCAGAAGTTATTTAACCGCGGTGCCCCCGTGGTGAAACTCAGCTATGCATTATACGATAGATAAGAATCCGAAGGTTGATGCCAAGATAGCCCAGGATCAGGAATATATCAACTCCCACACCCTTTCACTCCTTGGTGATCACGTCCATTCTATCCTTCTCTGCGGTGGCTTTGGCAGGGGGGAAGGCACAGTTGAAGTTCGTGGCGATGAAATACATGTTGTCAATGACTATGACATCACTATTGTACTGAAGGAGCGAAATAGGCTCAAATATGCAATGTTATACCGGAAATATCATGCTCCCTTACAGGCTTTGGCAGAAAAACTGGCAATGGATTTGAAAATGAAGCAGGTCGATCTGTGCCTGAAACCTCTTGCCTATTTTGAAAATCAGGCTACGCTAAAAATAGAGAATTACGAGGTTAAACAGGGTCATGTGGTCACGCATGGTGAAGACGATCCTACACAATGTATGCCAGATTGGAAGCCGGAGGACATTCCCCTTTTTGAGGGCACGTGGCTGTTCCGTAACCGCGGGGCAGGCATGTTGATCCCGGCTCTATATTTCATGTGTGAAGAAGGAACACCTGAACATAAAAAAGAAAATTTTGTCATTGAGTGTGGCAAGGCGCAATTGGCTATGGGGGATTCTATTTTGCTGCTCAACAGGCGTTACCATCACTTGTATTCGGAAAGGTTACATTCTTTGGATACACTGTACGTTTCAGACGTGCCGGACGGTGAAAAGATCGTCATGCATTATCGGGAAGCACTGGAGCAGAAGTTACAGCCGGATTTTCAAAAATTTTATGAACGTGATCTGGTTGCGTGGTGGTTTGAGATTGTGGGTTTGATGGATCATTTTTACCGGTTTTATGAGTCAAAAAGATTGGAAGTCGTCTTTAATGACTGGATTGAATACTCTGACTTATCCAAACCGGAAGACAGGTTTGAAACGAAGGGCTTTCTGGGAAGTATGATACGAAAGCCCCGTGCCCTATTTTCGAACAATAAGCTATGGATGAATTATCGTAAAGCCAAAAAGTCCTATACCATTGCTCTTGTGCCGCTGATCCTTTTTTCGCATCAAAGAGATATGTTTTATTCTTCCTATATGGCAAGAGCTGCATCTTTGCTGGGTGTGTCCATGGATGGGAACGGGAGAGAAGACTGGCTCAATCTGGTGCGTACTTTCCTGCGAATATGGCACCCAGGCGGAAAGGCTGGTAATGCAATTAAACTTCAGACAGGATTAACAGGATAGACAGGATAAGAATAATATCCAGTAGATCCAGTCAGAAACAAATGCAATATAAAGGAATTACAGAAAAAATTATTGGGTGTGCTTATCGGGTTTACAATAAACTGGGTTTTGGTTTCTGGAAAGCGTCTATGAAAAATGTTTGTTGATTGAGCTAAAGAAGGTGGGCATAGAGGCCGAGTCGCAGTGTCCGATAACGGTTCATTATGACGGAGAAGTAGTAGGAGAGTTTATAGCCGATATTGTTGTTGGTGATATCATAATAGAACTGAAATCAGTTACCCAGTTGGTCAAAGCGCATGAGGTGCAGTTGGTCAACTGCCTCGTGGCTACCGGTAAGCCCGTTGGTCTGCTGATTAACTTTGGCGAGCGAAAAGTAGAGGTAAAGCGTAAACTCAGAGAATTGAATATTGGACAGGATTATCAGGATTGACTGGATGGTTTTCCTCTTGTTCATCCCGTAAATCCCGTCTAAGAAAATCTTCGTGTTCTTCGTGGTGAAAAACATCCTGTCCATCCTGTTAATCCTGTCTAAAATATGAGAGGGAAGAAATTGAAAAAGGCGTCGGTCTGTGGGGCTGGCGGATTTATTGGTCATCATATGGTATCCAGTCTAAAGGACCAAGGTTTCTGGGTACGGGGGGTGGATTTGAAGTTTCCGGAGTTCAGCGAGACTGTGGCTGATGATTTTGTAATCGGTGACTTGCGGGATCAGTATATTTGCCGTCAAATTGTAGACCGGAAATTTAACGAAGTTTACCAGTTTGCCGCCGACATGGGTGGCGCAGGTTATGTTTTTACAGGCGAAAATGATGCGGATATCATGCACAATTCCGGTATGATTAATCTGAATATGTTAGAGGCGTGTCATAAAAGAAACATCAAGCGGATCTTCTATTCTTCGTCAGCCTGCATCTATCCTGAATACAACCAGATGGAGCCGGACAATCCTAAATGTGCAGAAGACAGTGTTTACCCGGCAGAGCCGGATAGCGAATATGGTTGGGAGAAGCTTTTCAGCGAGCGGATGTACCTGGCTTTTCACAGGAATTATGGTATGGAGGTTCGCATTGCTCGCTACCATAACATCTTTGGTCCTGAAGGGAGCTGGAACGATGGACGGGAAAAAGCTCCTGCTGCAATCTGCCGCAAAGTGGCAATGGCGGATAATGGGGGTGAGATTGAAATCTGGGGAGACGGAAAACAGACGAGGTCTTTTTTGTATATTGATGAATGTCTTGAAGGAACATTGCGCTTTACCCGCTCAGAATGGACCGGACCGGTAAACATTGGTTCTGATGAGATGGTTACGATTAACCAACTGGCGGATATGGCCCTGGATATTGCTGGAAAGAAGTTGACAAAGAAGCATATTGAAGGGCCGCTGGGGGTGCGGGGTAGAAATTCGGATAATCGGCTTATTGAAGAGAAGCTGGGATGGGGACCGTTTGAGCCCTTGAGGAATGGGATGGAAAAGACATATAAATGGATCGAGGAGCAGGTGGGGGATTCAGATGACAGATGACAGATGTCGGAGATCAGAGATCAGATGTCAGAGGGCGGAGGCAAAGGACAGAGGTCGGAGGTCACCCCGGTTGAATTTCCCTGGGGGAGCCCCAGTTAAATGCACTGCGTTGTGATTAACATCAATTTCACGGGGTAAACCCTATTCAACTGGGTACAGAGGTGGGGGGGCGGAGGGCTGAGGACAGAGGACGAAAAGACAGAAATCAGAGATCGGAGGTCGGAGGTCGCAGGACCGAGGGCTGAAGACAGAGGACAGATGGATGGTTGGGTGGTTGGATGTTGAAAGAAAATGAAACTGGTTGAATATGTTGCGCCCTTGGGCTTTGATGGCCGAAGGAGGGTGTGCCATAGGAGGTCCGAAGGTAACGTCACTGAATTTATGGTGCAGTATGAGATTTTTGTGAAAGATAAATGGCACCCGGTATGACACATCTCACGGATATGCTCATAGAGATCTGATGCATGCAGATGGCCGTAAAGAAAAGACCGAGTTGTTGCTTGTGGATTTAAACATCTGTTTGACCTATGCGGAGAACGATCTGAGAGCAAACTGGAGACTTTATAGAGAACGATTTCTGAAGGAGGCCGGAATATGATGACAGATGAAGAGATATTTGAAAAAAATTTGATTTTAAACACTGAATTTGACCGGTACATTTTAGAACATCCTGAGTTTGCAGAGAAAATACCTGTAAATGCTCAGATTGTTCTTTTGCCTGAAGATGATGCAGAACTTCGCAAAAAGAACGTTGAAATCGCTAAGGCACAGCGAGAACCTGAGCAACCTGTAATATATGTCCAGATTGAGAAAGTTGCTCCACAAATGTCAAGATTGCTAAATCCTGTACTTAGGACAGAGGCCGCTTAACAGTACATGCCACAGGAATGGGGGACGGAAGGCGGAGGGCGGAAGATAACAGAGGTCTGAGATCGGATGTCGGAGGGAAGACAGATGTCAGAGGTCAGAGATCGGATGAAGATGCTGAAATGAGAAACGAAAAGAAACAGATTAATTCAGCTAAGGACTTGCGAGTATACAAAAAGGCCTATGCGCTTGCTATGGAAATATTCAATATCAGTAAGCGCTGGCCTGCGGAAGAGAAGTATTCGTTGACGGATCAGATAAGGAGATCTTCTCGATCTGTTTGTTCCAATCTTAGAGAGGCTTGGGCCAAAAGAAGATATGAGGCACATTTTATCAGCAAACTCACCGATGCAGCTTCCTGCTCGTAGAGCATACAGCTCGGAGAGATGGGGAGAACCCCGGTGGAATAAGAACAAATACAGATTCCACTGGGCAGGCAGCGAAACTGATACCTGGCTTGATTTTGCATTTGATTGTAAGTACTTGTCGTCGGAAGACCATAAACGT
>JAUVKS010000014.1 GCA_030596145.1 Pseudomonadota bacterium
CAGAAGAAATTAAAGAAGTCGTAACCCTTGGCGTTCAATTAGGTGTTGTTATTGGCGGAGGAAATATATTTCGTGGAATGGAAGCAGGTGCCAAGGGTATTGACAGGACATCCGCAGATTATATGGGCATGCTCGCCACAGTAATGAACAGTCTTGCTCTGCAGAGTGTTCTCGAGAGGGTCGGTGTTGAAACGAGAGTTCAGTCCGCCATTGAGATGAAGGAGGTTGCGGAACCGTATATAAAAAGAAGGGCAATAAGACATCTGGAAAAGGGTAGGGTAGTGATATTTGCTGCCGGTACCGGAAATCCTTATTTTACCACAGATACTGCAGCATCGCTAAGGGCTGTAGAAATGCAGGCCGACGTTCTCGTTAAGGGCACCAAGGTGGATGGTGTGTATGACAAGGATCCGAATGCATTTGAAGATGCAAGGATGTTTAGTAAAATAACATACTTAGATGTCTTAAAAAGGAACCTTAAAGTAATGGATTTGACTGCTATAACTCTTTGCAGGGACAATAATTTACCTATTGTGGTATTTAATATTGGGAAAAAAGGAAATATCAAGGGTGTGATTGCTGGACAGTCAATAGGAACAGTGGTGGAGGGTTGAAGAATGAAAGATCTGATTTTGGGTGAATTGAAAGATAATGCGGAAAAGGGCATAAGCTCTTTTGAAAGGTCCTTAAATAAAGTAAGAACAGGAAGGGCCTCTATTGTTCTCCTTAATGGAATCAATGTAGATTACTATGGAACACTAACACCACTGAATCAGGTGGCCACTCTTTCCACCCCCGAAAGCCGCCTTATCTTGATTTCTCCCTGGGATAAAAATGCTATAGGTGATATTGAAAAGGCTATACAAAAATCTGACCTTGGATTAATGCCGAGCAATGATGGGAATGTGGTACGAATTACCATTCCTTCTCTGACAGAAGAGAGTAGAAAAGAACTTGTAAAGATTGTAAAAAAAATGGCGGAGGAAACCAAGGTAAGATTAAGAAATGTAAGAAGGGATGCTAACAATCAATTCAAGATCTTAAAAAAAGATGGTGAAATATCAGAAGACGATTTGTACGGATATCAGACTGAGGTGCAAGAAATTACAGATGAATATATAAAAAAGGCGGATGATATTCTTGCTGTCAAAGAAAAGGAAATCATGGAAATATGAAAAATTTGTAAATATTACCGTCGTACTCAGCCTTCTCTATGGTGAACGCTTACTGTCGTAAATCTCATCTAAATTTCTCTTCTGGAAATTTGTCCCCAAAATTTTAACTATGGAAAGAATCGAGAAAACAAAACTTCCTCAACACATAGCCATAATTATGGACGGTAATGGGAGATGGTCCAAAGTAAATTCTGTATCAAGAATAGAAGGGCACAGGAAAGGCGCCGAATCTGTGAGAGATATAGTGAAAACCTGTCGGGAGATCGGTATAAGATATCTCACCCTTTATGCTTTTTCCGTTGAGAACTGGCTCCGCCCTACCAAGGAAGTGCGGGCGTTGATGGGCTTGCTTGAGAAGTTCCTGCGTTCAGAGCTTCGCGAGATGGAAGATAGCGGCATCAGATTGATGACTATAGGTGACATCGAAGCGCTTCCTGAAAAGGTGAAGAAACTTCTTCAGAAAACGATTGAAAAGACCTCAAATAATAATGGAATGGTACTCAATTTAGCTCTCAGTTATGGTGGCAGGGACGAAATTGTTGGAGCGGTGGAAAAAATCTTAGAAGATATAGATGCCGGCAAAATTGGCCCGGCAGATATTACCAAAGAAACGTTTTCGGATTATCTGCATACCTCGGATATCCCTGACCCGGATTTGCTGATCAGAACGAGCGGTGAATACAGAATAAGCAATTTTCTCCTTTGGCAAATGGCTTATACAGAATTCTATTTTACAGGTACATTATGGCCGGATTTTCGCAGAGAGAATCTCATTGAGGCTATTGTAGATTACCAGGAGAGAGAAAGGAGATTCGGCCGGACAAGCGATCAATTGTCCGGTGATTGAATATTATGACCCCCCACCTCAAGAGATGGATCACAGGAATCATAGCAGTCCCGCTTATCTTTGCCATTATAGTTTATGCGTCTAAGATGGTATTTGCGGCTTTTGTTATACTGCTTATCCTGGGAGGTGTATCGGAGTACAATAGTATGGTTTTTGGAAAGGGGTTCTACTGGGAGAAGGGGGAAGGGTTGGTGATAGGCTTGTTGATACCCCTCGCAGCATGCCTTGGAGACGTTCACCTTGAGTTTACCATAATAACATTTTCCACAATTTTTGTATTTCTTTCTTTTCTATCCAGGTTTAAAAACTCTTCAATCGACATTGCCAATCTAAGCAAGGTTGTATTTGGTTTTATGTATATCCCACTTATGATGTCGTACCTTATATTTATAAGAGGTTCTGAAGATGGGATATTATGGATATTTTTCATTATAGTTCTTGCATTTTCCGGTGACATATCCGCTTTTTACGTGGGCAGATCCATCGGTAAAAGAAAATTGATACCTCATGTCAGTTCAGGAAAGACGGTAGAAGGAACAATTGGACTGTTCGGCGGAAGTATCGTAGGATGTGTTATATTTAAGCTGATATTTTTACCTGAGGTTATGCTTGTTCACGCAGTATTATTGGGTCTTATCGGGAGTATCCTGGGGCAGTTGGGGGATCTCTGTGAGTCCACGATCAAAAGGGCTTCAGGCGTGAAAGATTCAGGCTTTCTCCTGCCGGGACATGGGGGGATATTGGATCGGTTAGACTGCCTTCTCTTTATTATCCCCTTTGTTTATTATTACAAGTTGTTTATAATAAAGTGATTATTTAGCCACGAAGTTACTAAGACACAAAGAAAAAATAAAATATTATAATCTTAGTGCCTTCGTGTCTTTGTGGCTGATAAGGTAACGTAATTAGATGAAAAACATATCAATCCTTGGATCAACAGGCTCCATTGGTGTTAGTACGCTTGACGTGGCAGGCAGCAATCCTTCCATGTTTAAGGTAGTGGCGCTGTCCGCTGGCAAGAATGTCGCACTCTTAAAAGAACAAATTGAAAAATTCAAACCAAAAGTTGTATCTGTTCTGGATAAGGACAGTGCTTACAAACTCGGGGAAATGCTTGACTCATCCTCCCAGACGAAGATTTTATGGGGAGTTGAGGGGTATAGAGATGTTGCTTCTGTAAAAGAGGCGGATATGGTGGTTTCAGCTATAGTCGGAGCGGCAGGGCTTCTTCCTACTATGGAGGCAATTAATGCAGGAAAGGATATAGCTCTCGCCAATAAAGAAACCATGGTTATGGCGGGGAGTCTTGTTGTTGAAAAGGCAGCATCGAAAGGCGTTACAATATTACCTGTTGACAGTGAACATAATGCCATTTTCCAGTGCCTGGCAGGTAGCAGGCGGGAGGATGTCAGGAGAATTATTCTTACTGCATCCGGGGGACCTTTTCTTTATTTACCTTTGGAGGAGCTTGCGGAGGTCAAACTTGCCGATGCACTGAAACATCCCAACTGGAATATGGGGAAAAAGATCACCATAGATTCTGCCTCCATGATGAATAAAGGGCTTGAAGTTATTGAGGCAAAGTGGCTTTTTGATGTTGATATAGATAAAATTGATGTGTATATTCATCCTCAAAGCATAGTCCATTCCATGGTGGAATACATAGATGGATCGATTGTAGCTCAACTTGGTGTTCCCGATATGAGAGGTCCGATATCCTATGCACTTTCCTATCCTGAAAGGCTTTTGCGGGAAGATCATGCCTTAAACCTGTTTGAGATGGGACCTTTGGAATTTATTCCCCCGGATTTTGACAAGTTTCCCAATCTGGAACTTGCATACGTTGCCGGAAGGAAAGGTGGAACAATGCCTGCCGTTTTGAATGCTTCAAACGAAGTGGTTGTGGAGGCATTTATTGCTGAGAAAATAGGATTTACAGATATACCGAGAGTGATAGAAAAGACACTTTCCTTACATTGGCAAAAAGAAATTTCATCTATTGGAGATGTACTTGAAGCAGACAGGTGGGCAAGGGATAAGGCGACGAAAATAATAAATGAACTGAAAGGATAATCATTTGGTTGGCGTAAACATAATATCTGTAGTTATACTTCTGGGAGTGTTAATCTTTGTTCATGAGCTTGGCCATTTTCTGGTAGCCAAGTATTCAGGAGTAGGTGTATTAAAATTTTCTCTCGGGTTCGGCCCCAAGTTGGTGGGAAAAAAGATTGGCGAAACGGAATATCTTATTTCATTGATACCACTGGGTGGCTATGTAAAACTTCTGGGGGAGTCATCGGACGATGAAATGTCGGAGGAAGACGAGAAAAGATCTTTCCTGAAACAACATGTATCAAAAAGGATAGGGATAGTTGCGGCCGGTCCTGCCTTCAACTTCCTCTTTGCAATAGTCGTATTTGCCATTATTTACATGATAGGGGTTCCAGTTCTGACCTCGGAGGTTGGTGGTGTTCAAGAAGAGTTTCCCGCTTTTGAAGCGGGGGTTGAAGAGGGAGATATCATACTGGCTATCAATGGGAAGGATCTCTCCAGCTGGACTGAACTTGCCAATATTATTTTTAAAAGCAAGGGGCAAGAACTGAGAATAAAGATAGATAGAGATAATGAAATAAAGGATTTAAGATTAAGAGCAATACTGGTAAAGTCGAAAAATATTTTTGGTGAAGAAATCTTTTCATATAAAATAGGTATAAGTGCATCCCCAAACACCGTTATTGAAAGATTAAATCCTTTCAGCGCATTATGGACTGGGATTGAACAAACATGGTTTATTACGAAAATCACCTTGATAAGTATTGTAAAGATGGTGAAAGGCGAGCTTTCTGCCAAAACACTGGGTGGTCCTATTCTGATTGCACAGATGGCCGGGGCACGTGTCCAGGAAGGGATAATGCCGTTTGTGTTTTTTATGGCTTTGCTGAGTATAAACCTTGGGATAATTAATCTCCTTCCTATTCCTCTTCTCGACGGGGGACACCTTTTCTTCTACTTTATTGAGCTGATATCGAGAAGAGAAGTAAATATAAAATGGAGGGAAATGGCACAGCAGATAGGATTTGTCCTGCTCGTAATGTTAATGATGTTTGTTTTTTATAATGATATAGTAAGGATATTTAATAAATAGCTATCAGCCTTCAGCCATCAGCTTTCAGCAAAAACATATGTTAACATTAGCGATTGATACGTCTACAAAAACAGGAAGTGTTGCCCTTTTAAGGAATCATTCTATACTGGCTGAGTGTTTGACAAATTTAGGTATAAATCATTCGGAGACTTTGCTGCCGACAATAAATACAATACTTTCAGTTGCAGGTGTGGAAACAGCGGAGGTAGATTTATTTGCATTTACAGCGGGGCCAGGTTCCTTTACTGGGCTCAGAATAGGGGCAAGTACCGTTAAGGGACTTGCTCTTGCGACAGGTAAGCCGGTTGTGGGTGTATCCACAATGGACGCCCTTGCTTTGAATGTTGCTAATTCAACGATTACAATCTGTCCCATGTTGGACGCCAGGAAAAAAGAGGTATACACTGCGCTTTACAGACCCAGTAGAGACAGCATGCCTGAAAAGATAGAGAGGGATAGAGTTGTTAATCCTGAGGAATTCCTGAAGGGCCTAAATGGAAATGTCATATTTTTAGGTGATGGTGCAAGAAACTATGTTGGTCTTATAAAGGAAATTTTGCATGGCAAATCGTATTTTGCACCTCCCCATCTTCAACATGTAAAGGCTTCTGCTGTAGGTCTAATAGGGATGAAAAAATTCAGTAAGGGTGATATACTAAATCTGACAGCATTTGTCCCTCAATATCTTCGCCTTTCTGAGGCGGAAATGAAGAAAGTTACAGGTAATAGGTAACTAATTTTCAATGAGTTACTGAGAACTTTGAAAATAGGGTTCTGAGAGCGAATCATATTTCCAAAGTCCCATACAATACTCTATCATTTAAACCGATTTTCCTGGGAGGTAAGGAATTTATGGAAAGGACAGAAGAGGACTTAATAGCAAAACATATCGGTCAAGATGAAGAATTAAGAAAATGTGTAGAAGATCACAAAAACCTTGAAGCTGTACTGGAAGATTTTAACAAAAGAATCTATCTTACACCGGAAGAGGAAAGGGAAAGAAAGAAAATTCAAAAGTTGAAACTTCTGGGAAGGGATAAGATTTTCGGGATACTGTCGAAATATCGCTGAAATATTGGTGAAAGGCGAAAGAGTTTGCCCTTTGCCTTATAATTGGTAAAATTATGAATCATAATAGTATTATTGTACGGGAAGGGTTTCTTTTTATTATACCCCTTGGAATTGTGACGGTTATTCTCGCCTTAGCAGGGGTGATTTGGGCAGCAGCCTTCTTTTTGATTGTTACTTTATTTGTTACCTGGTTTTTCCGTAATCCAGGAAGAAAAACTCCTGAGGATGAAAAGGTGGTCGTATCTCCGGCCGATGGAAGGATTCTAAAGATAGAGGAAGTCGAAGAAAATACCATATTAAAAGGTAAATTTAAGAAGATAAGCATATTTATGAACGTATTCAATGTTCACGTAAACAGGATGCCTTGTTCCGGCAGTGTGGATGTTATTCAATACAAAAAAGGCAAGTTTTTTCCTGCCAATCTGGATAAGGCATCATCCCTCAATGAAAGAAACGCAGTCCTTATTAAGACCGATGACGGGAGGGAGATTCTTACCATCCAGATAGCGGGAATAATAGCCAGAAGGATTGTCTGCTGGATAACAGAGGGAATAAAAATCGAAAGGGGACAGCGTTTCGGTCTCATCCGCTTTGGGTCAAGACTTGAAGTTTTCCTCCCCCCTGATTCAACCATTTCAGTGGAAGTGGGAGACAAAGTCAAGGGAGGCGAGACGCCTATAGGGTATCTGTCATGAATAACAAAAAAAAACGAATCAGAAAAGACAGCATGAAAAAGGGATTTATATCCTGCCAAACCTTTTCACCACAGCAAGTCTTTTTTGCGGGTTTTATTCGATAATTTTTTCTATGAAAGGAGAATTTTCTCGGGCGGCAATTGCGATTATAATTGCCATTGTTCTTGATGGTCTGGATGGAAGGATAGCCAGGATGACCGGCACGACGAGCAAGTTTGGCGCTGAGTATGATTCTCTGGCAGATTTGGTTGCCTTTGGTGTTGCGCCTGCAATCCTTTCATATACATGGGCACTCTCCACATTCGGCAGATGGGGTTGGCTTGCCTCGTTTTTGTTTGTCGTCTGCGGAGCACTCAGGCTTGCAAGATTTAATATCCAGATCGGCATTATAGAAAGCAAGGTATTTAACGGGCTTCCTATACCAGCTGCCGCTTCGGTTGTAGCAACGGGAACACTCCTCTTCTATTTTCTGGGGGGAGTTGGCCAGCTTAATCATCCGGCCATATTAATAGGCACAATCGCCCTCTCTTTATTGATGGTTAGCAGTGTAAAATACTACAGTTTCAAAGACTTGAACATTTTTTCAAGAAAACCCTTTATGTCCTTTGTCTTGATTGTTGTTATACTGATTATAGTGATTGCAGAGCCTCAGATAATGCTTTTTACGTTTGCTTTCGGTTATAGTATCTCCGGTCCTGCGTGGACGCTAACTAAAATTGCGAGGAGAAAGAGTGTTAAAAGGTCCGAAGAGCAGAGTCAGGAAACAAAAAGTAAGGGGTGGTTTGTATGAGGAAATACAATGTGGCTGTTGTTGGCGCAACAGGTGCTGTGGGAAATGAGATGATCAAGATTCTGGAGGAGAGGGATTTTCCGGTGAACGAATTAACGTTTCTTGCCTCGGAGCGCTCACGTGGAAAGAAACTGGAGTTTAAAGGAAAACCTTATCCTGTAAAAGTATTAGATGAGGATTCTTTTGAGGACATCGAAATAGGGCTCTTTTCAGCCGGTGGCAGTATAAGCAAGCGATTTGCACCTATTGCTGCGAGGGCGGGTTGTATAGTTATAGATAACACCAGCGCCTTCAGGATGGATCCTGATGTTCCGCTCGTTGTTCCTGAGGTGAATCCTGGAGCTATCGGACAGTATAGGACAAAAGGAATAATAGCTAATCCGAATTGTTCTACCATCCAAATGGTCGTGGCCCTGAAGCCGATTCATGACGCAGCTAAAATAAAAAGGGTTGTGGTGTCCACCTATCAGGCCGTGTCAGGAACGGGCAAAAATGCTATTGAAGAGCTTTCTCTGCAGACGAATGCGCTTTTAAACCATGAAGAACCAAAAGTGGAGGTTTATCCTCATCAAATCGCCTTTAACTGTCTGCCCCAGATAGATGTATTTCTGGACAATGGTTATACCAAAGAAGAGATAAAGATGGTGAACGAAACCAGAAAAATTATGGAAGATGATTCGATAGCCATTACCGCAACTACAGTGAGGGTACCCGTTTTTTACTCCCATTCAGAATCGGTCAATATTGAAACTGAAAGAAAGATTACCTGTGAAGAGGTAAAGGTTATACTTGCAGCGGCACCGGGAGTTACAGTTGTTGATAATCCCGGCAAATCTGAATATCCTCTTGCGATAGATGCTGCAGGTAAAGATGATACTTTTGTGGGAAGAATAAGGGAGGATGAGTCTATAGCAAACGGGATCAATATATGGGTTGTATCCGATAACCTGAGAAAGGGTGCAGCCCTCAATACGATACAGATAGCGGAGGTCCTTATCAGGGATTATTTAGAGTGAGCTAAAGTGCCTGAAGTTAAAGAATGCGATTTCAGCGCACCTGTTTTAAATTTGACCACGCCAAAGGCGTGTACATCAACTTTAGTTCACTTTAGACACTTCAAACTTTAGACACTTCAAAGTATATGAGAATTATTGGAGGGAAAGCAAAGGGAAGGCGTATCTTTGTGCCAAAGGGTCGGATCAGGCCTACATCGGACATGCTCAAGGAAGCGCTTTTCAATATATTGCCTCCAATGGAAGGGAAATCATTCCTTGATCTCTTTGCCGGAACTGGGAGTGTCGGCCTGGAGGCCATGAGCAGAGGAGCTGCAAAAACTGTATTTATTGAAACAAACTCCCTCTTCATCGAGGCAATCAAAAGAAACCTGGGTGTATGTGGATTCGATAGTAACTATGAAATAATAGCGGCACCGGTGGAGAAGGGTCTCAAGCTGCTCGGCAAAAGAAACGAACAATTCAATATAATATTTGCTGATCCGCCTTATGAAGAAAATCTTATAAAAAAAACTTTGTATTTACTTGGCGAGGGTTATCTGATTTCCGAAGGTGATATTGTAATTATGCAGCATTCCTTTAGAGAAAAATTGGAGATGAATGCTGGTAGTTTTATCCTGACAGACCAGAGAAGGTACAGCGATACTGTAACTTCTTTTTTAAAATTAAATAGCAGAGGACAAAAAGTATGAGGAAGATAGCTGTTTACCCCGGTTCGTTTGATCCTATTACTAACGGTCATATTGATATAATCAGGAGAGGGCTCGGAATCACAAATAAACTTATCGTGCTGGTTTCCTATAATCCAGATAAAAGTTCCCTCTTCTCCGTTGAGGAAAGGATGGAGATGATACAAGAAGTAATAGGAGATGATCCAAGGATCAAGGTCGACAGCTTTTCGGGACTTCTCGTTGACTATGCTGGGAAAGCAGGAGCAAGTATTATTTTGAGGGGTTTGAGGGCCATGTCAGAGTTCGAGTATGAATTCCAGCTGGCTCTTATCAACAGGAGGCTTGATAGGGATATTGAAACGGTGTTTCTCATGACAGGCTATAAGTGGTTTTACACAAGTTCTAAAATTGTTAAGGAGGCTGCAAGTTTTGGAGGTTCAGTGAAAGGATTGGTTCCGGATATTGTTTCTCGGAAGTTACAGGAAAAATATTCAAATAAAAGATAATTTGAAAGCTGATGATGAAATTGAATAAAATGAAATTAGCAGCAAGAGTCGCAAGAATAAAGCCATCACCTACGCTCGCAATTACTATGAAGGCAAAAGCACTGCGAGCGGAGGGAATAGATGTAATAGGTTTCGGTGCCGGTGAACCGGATTTTGACACCCCATCCAATATTAAACAGGCGGCCATAAAGGCAATGGATGAAGGTTTTACCAAGTATACACCTTCGGGTGGCATAGATGAGCTTAAAGATGCCATCATAAATAAGTTTCAGCTGGATAATAAATTGACTTATAGTAGATCGCAGATAGTGGTTTCCTGTGGTGCAAAAGATACCCTTTACAATCTTGCACAGGCCCTTTTCGAAGAAGGGGATGAGGTTATTATTCCGTCACCCTATTGGGTTTCCTATCCGGATATTGTTATCCTTGCCGGAGCAACGCCGGTAATTCTTGAGACGAAAGAATCTGACGGTTTTAAAATAAGTCCTGAAAAACTTGAAAGAGCTATTACAAAAAATACAAGAGCCATTGTGTTAAACAGTCCATCAAACCCATCTGGGGTTGCGTATTCATATGATGATCTGGAAGGCATGGCGGAGGTAGTTGTAAAAAAGGGCATTCTTGTAATCTCCGATGACATCTATGAAAAAATTGTTTACGATGATTTTCGCTTTTATAATATAGCCTCTGTTGGAGAGGAGATGAAAAAACTTACTGTGGTGGTTAACGGAGTCTCAAAGACTTATGCCATGACAGGATGGAGAATCGGCTATGCCGCTGGTCCCGAGACTATTATTTCTGCCGTTACAAAAATTCAAAGCCAGAACATATCAAATCCTACATCTATTTCACAGAAAGCAGCAGTAGAGGCCCTGGAGGGGAGTCAGGATACTGTATTTAAGATGGTGAAAGAATTTCAAGCCAGAAGAGATTATATTGTAGAAAAGCTAAATAATATCCCGGGTATCAACTGCATGAACCCTCAGGGTGCTTTTTATGTGTTTCCTGATGTATCCTCGTTGTATGGGATGTCCTTCAACGGTAAAAAAATAAGCAGTTCTACCGATCTCGCGGAGTATCTCCTGGATAAGGTGGATGTCGCTGTTGTTCCCGGTGTTGCCTTTGGTAATGACAATCATATACGCCTTTCCTATGCCATGTCGATGGAAAATATAGGAGAAGGTTTGAGAAGAATAGGTGAAGCTGTAGCAAAGCTTACAGTTTCGTAAAGTCACAATGGTGCACACACACTACCTTCCGGGGATTAGGGGTTAAACCCTAAGGCGGGAAAGCCGCAACCCCAAAAGTGCCTAAAGTTTGAAGTGCCTGAGAGGTTTGAATAACTATCATTAATTGTCATTTCGACCGCAGGGAGAAACCTTAACAGGCCTGTATCATTAAGATTTCTCGTCGCCGACGTTCCTCGAAATGACAAAATTCAAAGGTTCCCCCTAAAGTGAGCTAAAGTTAATGTACATACCTTCGGCGCGGTCAAATTTGAAACAGGCTGCGCTGAAAGCGCATTTTTCAACTTTAGGCACTTTAGCTCACTTTACACTTATTTACTTGACCCTTATCTCAATTTTCCCTATATTCCCACTTTCCAAATCAACTTATATTTCAAGGAGGTTTAAATGAAGATTATAATTTTGGGTGCACCCGGTGCCGGCAAGGGAACTGTTGCGAAACTTCTCTGTGGTCTTGACGGATCCATTCAGATTTCAACAGGAGACATACTGCGTGCGGCAGTGAGGGCCGGAACTGAACTGGGCAAAAAGGCCAAAGGATTCATGGATCGCGGAGACCTGGTTCCTGACACGCTTATCATGGACATTATGGAGGCACGACTGCAGGAACCTGATTGTGAAAAGGGATTCATTCTGGATGGCTTTCCAAGAACGATTAACCAGGCGGAAGAACTCAAGGATCTCTGCAAAAAACTGAATATCAAACTCGACTTTGTGGTAAATCTGGAGGTGCCGAGGGATGTTATTCTGGATAGACTTACGACACGTAGGACGTGTTCAAATCCGGAGTGTCAAGAGATATACAATATAAAAAGCAATCCACCAACTGCGGATGGGAAATGCAAGAAATGTGGCAGCGCGGTCATCCAGCGGGATGATGAAACTGAAGAAGCGATAGTTTATCGACTGGAGACATACAATGAAAAGACGGCGCCGCTTATAGGGTTTTATGAGAATGAAGGATTGCTCAAAAAATTTGCTTCTATAAGCAGTAAGGAGACAGTTGAGGAGATTAAAAAAAGTTTAAAGTCTTAAAGTTTAAGGTTCAAAGTTTTGGGACTTCGAAGGGGCATAGAACCTTAAATCCAAAACTTGAAACTAATAAACCTGAAACTCGTGTAAATATGGTAAATTACGAAAAAGAACTAAATACTGAGCAATTGCAAGTTGTTATGGCCAATGATGGCCCCATCCTTGTCATTGCAGGCGCTGGAAGTGGCAAAACACGCACAATTACTTATCGAGTTGCTCGTTTAATTGAGACAAATGTAGCCCCCGAGTGTATCCTTCTTGCTACCTTCACCAACAAGGCTGCCCGTGAGATGCTCGGGAGAGTTGAGATGCTCATAGGTGTTGACATAAGCAGGTTATTGGGAGGGACATTTCATCATATAGCCAATCGTATATTAAGAAGGAAATCGCATCTCCTCGGTTATGAGAATAACTACTCAATTATGGATAGTGAGGATTCCAGGCAGCTCATAAACGCCTGCATATCCGAACTTGGATTTAAAGACAAGTTCGAAAAGTTTCCTAAGGGGAATGTTGTAGGGGATATCATAAGCTTTTCCGTTAATACGGAAGACAGTATTGATGAGGTTCTTGCCAGAAGGCACCCCTATTTTTATGGCCTGATTAATGAAATTGCCGAGGTTGCCTCCCGTTACCGAATCCGGAAAAAAGAGCTGAACATGATGGATTTTGATGATCTTCTTCTTAACTTAAGGAGGCTTCTCGTTAGCAATCCGCCGGTTTTGAAGGAATATTCGGAGAGGTTTTCGCATGTTCTTGTAGATGAATATCAGGACACTAATGTTATACAGGCGGAAATTCTGGATCTCCTTGCCTCGCACCACAGGAATCTGATGGTGGTAGGTGATGATTCCCAGAGTATATATTCCTTCAGGGGGGCAAATTTTGCCAATATTATCAGGTTTCCTGAGAGGTATCCGGATGCAAAGGTATTTAAGCTGGAGACCAACTACAGGAGCACACCGGAGATCCTGAACTTGGCAAATATGAGTATAGTCAATAATGAAAAGCAGTTTCAAAAGGAATTGAGAGCTGTGAGGGCAGGGGGGATCAGGCCGATTCTTGTACCTGCCATGCATGTCATACAGCAGGCAAATTTTGTTACCCAGCGTATCCTTGAATTGATTGCGGAAGGTATTCCCTTGAATGAAATTGCGGTGCTTTATCGAGCTCATTATCATTCTATGGAGCTTCAGATGGAGCTAACCAGAAGGGGAATTCCTTTTGAAATCAGATCGGGTATAAGGTTTTTCGAACAGGCTCATATTAAGGATGTAACTTCCTTCATGAGAATCATGGTGAATCCTTTTGATGAGTTGGCATGGAAAAGGCTACTTATGCTTTACAGAAATGTAGGTAGGGTTTCCGCAAACAGGATATGGAAATTTGTTTCCGCCGAAACAGACCCCCTTTCTGTAGTTGCCTCCGATAATTTTCTGAAATGTGCTGCAAAAACGGCAGCTCCCGGTCTTCGGAAGTTCAGGGAAACAATCGAAAATATTAATTATCTGTCAAATAAAAAATCCCCATTGGAGATTATAGAAATCGTTCTGGAGAGCGGATACCGGCAGTATCTTGAGGGGAAATATACGGATATCGAGTCAAGGGAAGAGGACCTGAACCAACTTGGAAACTTTTCCGAAAAGTTTAATTCCATTGAGGATTTTCTTGGCGAGCTGGCGTTACTGACGAATATAGCTGCCGAAGAGGATAGGATTTATTATACGGACAGAAGGGATGAAGACAGGGTTATTCTCAGTACGATTCATCAGGCCAAGGGCCTTGAGTGGTTATCTGTATTTATGATCTGGTGTTCAGATGGGATGATTCCGTTAGCGAGGGCGCTTAAAGACCCGGACGGAGAAGAAGAGGAGAGAAGGCTCTTTTATGTGGCAGCCACGAGAGCCAAGGATCAATTATATTTTTGCTATCCTATGCTCAATTACGCAAGGGGAATGGGAAATACTGCTTTAAGTCCATCCCGATTTATAGAAGAATTGAATCCCTCTTCATTTGGTGCCACTGAACGTCCTTATGACCAGTGGATCGTAAATGATGATAGTAATTCCTGGGGCTGACATCAGAAACGGAAAAGATAAATAAGAATGCCGATAGATGATAGTCCGCCAATAAATATAAACGGTATCACAGGTAGGCACACCCTCTTGCGGTCAATTCCCCTTGACACAAATCCCCTTTTCCTATACTTCACCACATAATAAAAAGCAGGTTCTTATTAAAGAGACTCCCTCTGACAGTTAATTTTAATATTTACATTCAACATGAAAGGAGAATTATAGATGGAAATTAAAGATGTAGTAATAGTTAGCGCTTGTCGTACGGCAATTGGAAGATTCCTGGGAAGTTTGAAAGACGTTCCTGCCAGAGATCTTGCAATCACCGCAGGCAAGGCGGCTGTCCAAAGGGCAGGAATATCCGCCGATATCATTGATGAATGTTGCATGGGACAGGTTTTTTCTCACATGAGTGGCTCATTGCCGGCTCGGCAGGCGGCAATGCAAGTCGGGCTTCCCCCGAGAAGCGGCGCCGTGAACGTGAACCAGAACTGTGCTTCCGGTATGCGGGCTCTGGAAATAGCCTGCAACAATATTATGCTTGGCAAGACAGAAAGCGCGCTTGTGATCGGTGTGGAGAACATGTCAAATGCTCCGTATATGATTCCAAAAGGCCGAACAGGGTATCGACTGGGACCGGGACAGATAGAAGATGCCATGTTGCATGATGGGTTAATTGATGAATTGGTTCCCGGTCACATGGGGATAACAGCCGAAAATGTGGCGGAAAAGTATGGAATTACCCGTGAGGAATGCGATGAACTGGCTCTTATCAGCCATCAGCGTGCGACAAGGGCTGTACAAGAGGGGATATTTAAGCGAGAAATCGTACCCGTTGAAATCAAGAAGAGAAAGGGGATTGAATACTACGAGACCGACGAACACATGATACCGGATGCCAGTCTTGAAAAAATGGGCAAGCTGTCGCCGGCTTTTAAGAAGGGCGGGGTTGTTACAGCCGCCAATGCCTCCGGAATCAATGATGCCGCGGCAGCTGTTGTTGTCATGTCCGGTGACAAGGCCCGTGAGCTGGGCATAAAACCGCTCTTAAAAATGATTAACATTTGTAGTGAAGGTGTCGAACCGAAATTAATGGGGCTTGGGCCGGCCGTTGCAATACCAAAAAGTCTCGAAAGGGCAGGCATGAAGTTCGAAGATGTGGAATACTGGGAGATCAATGAGGCATTTGCTTCTCAATGGCTGGGTGTCGGGAGAATGATTGAAGAAGACTTCGGCATCAAACTGGATTTGGATAAGATAAACCATAACGGTTCCGGAATCGCCCTGGGGCATCCGGTCGGATGCACGGCGCTTCGTATCGTAGTATCTCTATACTACGAGCTTGAGAGATTGGATTTGACTGTAGGTGGGGCATCTCTCTGTGTCGGGACTGGTCCGGGCATGGCGTCGCTCTGGACCAGGGAGATATGAAAGGTCCTCAATTTCATCCAATTTGCCACTCCCGTAAGTGATTTATAAAAAGGGGTTAACGAAAAGCCGTTAACCCTTTTTCTTTTTTGAAAAATTATTTCCAATGAGAAGCCAG
>JAUVKS010000165.1 GCA_030596145.1 Pseudomonadota bacterium
GCTGCTCTTCATCCTTTTCTTTAAACTGCTTGAGATTAGAGAGGATATGTTCTTGAACCTCATCTAAATAGCCCTTTATTTTTTCATGATTGTTTTCGTATTTGATTCGTATGTCTGAAATAGTATCACTTATCACAGGAAGACCGTATTTGTGCTCAAGAGAGGCAATTTCCTTGCGGATTTCTTTTTCAAATTCTCTCGTTTCTCTCATAATTGAATCGAGTTCAACTCTAAGATCGCTCAGTTTTTTTCTTATCTTTTCTAAGTCTTCTTTATCAAATTTATCCTGTTGTGCCAGTTCTTCCAGTTGTTCGATGGGGATCGGTTTCCCTTCATAAAGAGGGGCAATATCCTGTTTTGTATAAGGCCCAATTTGGAATTGAACAAGTTGGAAGCTATCCTTTGCAAGATTATCATTAAACTCCTTTATCACCTCTTTTTGTTTTGTCCTGTAATAATTGACAATTTGTTCAGAGCCCTTTTTAAAATCCTCACTTTCAAAAATGAGAGGGATATCCCTTTTCAGGTGCAGAATGAGTTCATCCATGTCTTTGCTGAAATTTTTACCCATTCCCGCAGGAAGCATAATTACCTTGGGCATATCAGGGTTTTTGAAATTATTAACGTAGCAGATGTCGTCTGGAATCTCCTTTTTGACGTCGAGTTGATTTAGTAGGCTTTTTATCGTGGAAGTCTTGCCGGTTCCTGTCAGACCCGACGCGTAGATATTGTAACCAGGGCTATCTATGTCGAGTCCCATGCTAATTGCCTTTACAGCTCTGTCCTGTCCTATGATCCCTTTGTCGTAGTCACATTCTTCGGTGTTCTCAAAGCCGAGAGAATCGGAATTACATCTCCACCTCAATTTTTCTGCAGGGACTTCTTTTAAACCACTTTTTTTGTTCATTTTTCGATTCCTGATGAATAAATACGGTGTTTCAATTTCACTTAGACATGTTAACAATTTCTAATCTAACATTCAACACTTTGTATTACTCTCCATTGAGTTTGGCAAATTCCCTGAGGAGCCCCTCCTGTTTCTTGTTTAGATTAGTCGGTATCCTTACCATAACCTGAATCTGTTGGTCTCCTCTCCCAAAACCACGGAGGTGGGGAACACCTTTCCCTTTTAGGCGAAAAAGTTTCCCGCTTTGTGTTCCTTTTGGTATTTTTATCTTTTCAGAACTTTTGAGGGTTGGTACTTCAATATGTCCCCCTAAAGTAGCCTGGGTAATGGAAATGGGAACTTGGCAGAATATGTCATCACCATTCCTTTTAAAAATTTTATGTGGTTCTACATGAATAAAGACATAAAGATCGCCTCTCGGTCCGCCAAATTCTCCTTCTTCTCCCTCCTTTTCAAGTCTCAATCGGGTGCCTGTTTCTACTCCAGCGGGTATCTTTAGATGGACTGTTTTTTTTGTTCTTGCACTACCTGTTCCCATACATACCTTGCATGGGTCTTTTATTATTCTTCCTTCACCTCTGCATTGAGGACATGTGGTACTTATGCTGAAGAATCCGCTGGTCTGGGTAGTTTGACCTCTTCCCCCGCAATTAGGACAAATTTCTGGATTAGTTCCCTGTGCTGCACCTGTACCTCCACACTCCCAGCACTTGACAAACTTCTCTACTTCTATATCAGTGGATGTGCCAAAGGCAGCATCCATAAAGGACATGGTTAGATCATAGCGAAGATCGGCTCCCGAGCGAGGCGCTGTTCTTGATCTCCGCCCTCCATTGCTGAACCCGAAGATATCTTCAAAAATGTCACCAAAGCTTGAAAATATATCCTCAAATCCGGAAAAACCCCTGAACCCGGTTCCACTAAGCCCCTCGTGGCCATATCTGTCATAGATCTCTCTTTTTTCTCCGTTCCGCAGTGCTTCGTAAGCCTCTGCTGCCTCTTTGAACTTTGCTTCGGCATCTTTATCTCCCGGGTTTCTATCCGGGTGGTATTGCATAGCCAATTTCCTGTAGCTTTTTTTTATCTCATCAGCAGAGGCATTTATCTCTACACTAAGAATTTCGTAATAATCTCTTTTTATCATTCAGCTTGCTGAACCTCTTCTTTTATCTTTTCGGCCATTGGGCTATTTCCGCCCTTTTCAAAGGCGTGGATGGCAAAAGTGTATTTCTTAAGTTCCAATGCCTGCTTACCTATTCTGTTCCACTCTTCCTCGGAAGCATCAACATTTAGGGCATTCAAAGTGTGTTGAAATTCCATAACGTCTCCATCTGTTACAACCATCTCTCTTATTTTTTCCAGACCTTCGATATGGTCAGCCTTATGATAGAAATCAATGGCATCGGAGATTCTTCCCGCCTCCATGTACTTATCTCCATAGGCTATAAGCGTTGTTGGGGAGGTGTTGTCCCTGTAGAGAATTTTCTGTTTTTCCTTGTAGTCGGGCAGATTGGTCTTGGCCATTTTGGTTTTACCTTTAAGATATGTGCAATGAATGTTTAAAGACGTATATATATACTAATAAAAAATAGTAATCTTTTCCTCTTGTGTCAAGATTTCGGGGGATTTTATTTGACGAGGCGGTTCAGGGCTTCCTCATACTTTTCTTTGGTTTTTTTGATAATATTTGCGGGAAGCTCCGGGGCAGGAGGTTTCTGATCCCATTTAATGGAGATGAGATAGTCTCTCAAGAACTGTTTGTCAAAACTTTTTTGGGGTCTTCCTTCCTCATAATCGTCCTTGGGCCAGAACCTTGAGGAATCAGGTGTGAGAAGTTCATCTATCAGTGTCAGTTTATCTTCGATCATTCCAAATTCCATTTTGGTATCGGCGATGATTATCCCTCTTCTTTCAGCCATTTTTGATGCCCTGTCGTAAATACTCATACAGATTTCTATTATTCTTACCGTAAGCTCACGACCGATTATATCTTCCATCTTCTCCCTGCTGATGGGCATATCATGTTTACCTTCCGGTGCCTTGGTGGAGGGGGTAAAGATCGGTTCAGGAAGCTTGGCAGATTCCTTCAATCCATTCGCGAGCCTTATTCCTGAAATTGTTCTACCCTGACAATAATCTTTCCATCCTGAACCGCTCAGATATCCCCGTACAATGCATTCTACGGGCAGTGGACTGGCTTTTTTCACCAGCATGCTCCTTCCTTGCAGGGTATCTCTGTAAGGTAAACACTCTTCAGGAAATTCACTTATGTCTGTTGAAACAAGATGATTGTCGACTATATCTTCCGTTTTTTTAAACCAGAAGGCAGATGTGGAAGTTAATATTTCCCCTTTGCCCGGTATGGGATTCGGCATAATAACATCGAAAGCAGATATTCTATCGGTGGCTACTATAAGGAGATTACTGTTCAATTCATAAATATCCCTTACCTTACCCCTGCTTAGTATATTCAATCCCGTAAAATCTGTTGTGATAAGACCTGCATTATTCATGTTAAATAATTCCTGAAAGGCTATCTAAAAAATGCGTTATTCAGCTTTTCATTTCCTATTGTGGAAGTAGGCATCCTTCCGTAGTTATGTCCTGGCAGTACCACAGTTTCATCAGGGAGGGTGAACAGTTTTTCCTTGATTGAGCGGGCCATGGTTTCCCATGATCCACCGGGAAGATCCGTTCTTCCAACTCCTTCCACAAAAAGGGTGTCTCCAGTAAGAACGTATCCCGGCATATAAAGGGAGATTCCTCCCGGCGAGTGTCCCGGGGTATGAATTACATTGAGAGTTACATTTCCCAAGGTGATAGTATCTCCACCCTTCACAGTTATATCTGCCGGGGGAGATGGTTTAGCCTGGAACATCCTGTATACCGCTAACGGCGTGGAAAGCAGTAAATCGGCATCTTCTTCATGAATGACAATTTCTGCACCTGTTTTCTCTTTAATTTCATCATTTCCCGCTATATGGTCTACATGGCCGTGGGTATTAACGATATATTTGATTTTTATGCCGTTTGTTTCGGCCTCGGAGATGATGTCATCAATATTTGCTGCCGGGTCAATGACCAGTCCATCTCCACTTTCGGGATCTCCTATTATGTAAGCAAAAACCGCCATGTGACCGACCTGCATCTGTTTTAAAAACATATTAGACTCCATCGTTGACAAAATCACAAAAAGTCAGAAATGCCCCCATTCCCTTGATGGGAGAAATTCCTTACCAATTTTCTTTCCCTTGAGGCTGACATAACCAAAGCTTTTCAATGCCGCAAAGGAAAGATTCTGATATCTTTTTTTTAATTTAAAGTCAATTTATTTCAGTCCTGGCATCGGACAATCGGAGAGAAATTATTCGTAAAGCGATCAATATCCAAATTATATTACGGTACCGTGAACCTGATATTAAAAATATACAATAAATAAGATGTGTTAGTCAAAAAGGATATAACGTCGAAATGTAAAGATAAAGATATGGGGAAAATTGCAATATCTTTCTTATCTGGCAATCAACCGAAGGGTTATGATAGATAAGTTAGCGGTCTTTGAATTGAGCAGCGAGCGCATTCCCCGCTGCTTGCGGCGGGGTTAGCGAGCGAATAAAAAATAAACATTTTCCTTAACAATCGGAGATTCCCCGCAACTTGAGACTGTGTCATAATTAAGTAGTTCTTTGACAAAAGAATATAAGGAACAGAAGTAAAGGTGTTACAAAACTCGGGGATATGATA
>JAUVKS010000034.1 GCA_030596145.1 Pseudomonadota bacterium
ATTGTGAAAGCAGCCATTCTGTCTCAAGCCAGTCAGGAGCTTTTACTTTTCCGATAAAAGCTGGATAACTGCTCCAACGGTACTCACTCGGACTTTCCACCATCTTTGCGCGAACCGGGTTCAGGTGAATGTAACGGGAAAGCTGTTTCAGGTACTCATCTGCATCCACCAGGATAGCCTTGAAACGCCCCTGGAACAGATGCCCCCTTCTTTGGCGCTTCCGGTTGAAATAGGTTGCATAGCTGACGTTGATCCATTGAATTGCTTTGCTTAAATTCGGTTGAGGAGTCTCTACCAGAACGTGATAGTGATTGCTCATCAGACAATACGTATAAATCTTAATGGCAAACCGATCGACGGCCTTTCCAATGTATTCAAGAAACTTTTCCCTGTCTGATTTGCTCTTAAACAGGTTCTCTCCAGCGTTCCCCCGATTAATGACATGGTAGAAAGCACCGGCATATTCGATACGCAGAGGTCTTGCCATGAAACACGCTCCAGATTATTCCGTATGCATTGTAATGGAAAATCGAGAATAAGGGTAGAATAAAGCCTTTGATAAGTCAATAGTTAATAATTAAGATGTGACCCCTCTTGCGATTACAGCGGTCACGGAGAGTGAAAGTGTTAAACGTTTTTCAGGGTTCGAAAAAAATAACTTGACTTATATCTAAAACACTATATAGTTCTCCTCGTTAAAAGAGTACTCTTGCAACAGACAGTTGGCAGGGTACGGTAAAGTTAGGATTGAAACATTTTTAGGTACGAACTTAGACAGATGAATTTTCAGGCTTCGAGTTTTTTCTTACATGTAGGCGATCCAACTTTAGAAAAATCAGGAAAGGAGGATTGCTAATATGTGTAAAGGTACCGTAAAATGGTTCAATGAGAGCAAAGGTTTTGGCTTCATCGAAAACGATGAAGGTGGAGATGTATTTGTTCATTACAGCGCCATTCAGGGCGACGGCTTTAAGGTCTTGCAGGAAAACCAGCGCGTGACGTTTGAAATTGAGCAGGGCCCAAAGGGTCCGGCAGCCGCTAACGTCAGGGCTGAGTAAGTATTGATTTCGACAAAAAAGGCACTTCGTTGTTATATCGACTTCGAAGTGCCTTTTTTACTCTTTCGGAAGTCTTTGAAACATTTTTGTAAATTGCATCATTTCGGTAATATTGCTGATCTTGATCTTGCGCATCATAAAGGCTACTTCAGCGTTGGCTTTACCTAATTCGATGTCCCGGTAAGTCCTGTCCGATGTTTTTACGACACACTTTGCATCTCCTTGCAGGCCGGGTTCCACAGTGCAGGCGCCATTTTGAATGCAAACCGTGTATTGCCCACCTTCATTACCTGAAATATCGAAATGAAATATCGTTCCCCAATCACCCGCCTTTTCGGTACGAAATCGAACCGGCAGGGTTTGTATTATGTCTGCAGCCGTTTTCGGTAAAGGACTCGGGACATCTCTTTTTGCCTCCATTTTTGTTTCTTTTGGCGGCATTTTTATCTCTGCCTTCTTCTCCTTTTCGTCCCGATGGGAATCGTAACTTACCTGATCAATCATCAGCCTGGCGATGATCTCCCGCATAATTTCGGAGGTGCCTCCAACGATCGTACCGGCCCGCGCATCACGAAACATTCGAGAAATGGGGTACTCGTCCATATATCCATAGCCGCCGAAGTACTGCAGGCAGGTATCTGCCATTTTCTTTGCAAGTTCTGTTGTCAGAAGCTTGGCCATAGAGCACTCCATGACAGTCTGTTCTCCCTGACTATACTGCCATGCCGTGTGATAGGTAAGTTGTCTGGCCGCTTCTAATTCGGTCTTCATATCCACAAGAGAATGCCGTATGGTCTGAAACTTCGCAAGAGGTCTACCGAAGGCCTCTCTCTCGGTAATGTATTTCAGTGTGGTTTCCAGGCCATGCTCCGCACCGGCTACAGCTATGATAGCACTTACCAGCCGTTCGAGCTGAAAACACTCCATGATGTAATAAAAGCCTTCATTTTCTTCGCCAATGCGGTTCGCAACAGATACCTTTACATCATCAAAATGAAGTTCTGCTGTGTCTGAGCTGTGCCAGCCAATTTTATGCAGAGATCGGGCTGTAAAACCCGGTGTTTCTCTGTCCACAAGAACGAGACTGATTCCTCCAAACCCGGCATCAGGAGCTGTTTTCACTGCAACGATGACAAAATCACCATGAACACCATTGGTTATGAAAGTTTTCGCACCGTTGATGATATAGTGGTCTTCATTTCGGACAGCCCTGGTTCGAATGGATGCCACATCGGAACCGGCGTCGGGTTCCGTAACAGCAAGTGCTCCGATTTTCTCGCCCTTTATGGCCGGAATCAGGTATTTCTCTTTCAGTTCTTTCGTCGCAAAGCTGGATATGTATGCGGATGCCATGTACGCATGAACGCTAACTGCTGCGGCGAATCCAGCCATGGTGCAACGTGCCAGTTCCTCAAGAAAAACAAGAGAATAAAAAAAGTCCGCTCCGATTCCACCATATTCCTCTGGGTAATTTATTCCCAGAAATCCGAGTTCACCCATCCTTTTCCAGATAGGCTCAGGAATGCGACGCTCCCTTTCCCACTCGTCCGCATAAGGAACGATTTCCTTTTCTATAAAAAGACGCGAGGTATTTCTGAACGCTGCATGTTCAGCGGTGAAATAAGGTGATTTCATATGTGTACTTCTTGTTTCGAATTTTGAATTTATTTTTCTGTGTACATACTATCCAGAATATCTCTGTTTTTCTCTTCTATGACTTTTCTCTTCAGTTTCATCGTGTGGGTCATTTCCCCTCCTTCAATTGAGAAGGGCTCGGAAAGGATGCTGAAATCTTTTACCTGCATATGTTTCGCAAGCTGTTCATTTGCACGATCCACTTCCTTTTGAGCCTCTTCAATAATACGGGGGTGATTAATGAGATCCGTCCAGGAAATGTCTTCAATGCCGAGCTTTTTGGCTGTTTCATAAATGGCATGCTGATTCAATACCAGAAGGGCCGTCAGGTAATGGCGATTGTCCCCGTGTACATAGGCCATCTCAATCTGCCGGCTGCTTGAAAGGAGGGTTTCAATGGGAGCTGGTGCAATATTTTTCCCTCCCGAGGTAATAATAAGCTGTTTTTTACGATCAATAATATAGACCCAGCCATCCTCATCAATGACGCCTATATCCCCTGTCCGGTAAAACCCGTCAGAAGTAAATGTATCCTTTGTTTCTTCGGGATTCTTCCAGTATTCCTTGAATACATTAGGGCCCTTAACCTCCAGCTCACCATCCGGTTTTACCCTCACCTGTACCCGTGGTAAGGGTTTCCCCACACTGCCGAATCGGTATTCATGCGGTCTGTTGAACGTGGTAGGCGTTGTCGCCTCCGTCGCTCCCCATCCTTCAAGAATAAGAATACCCATGGCGTGGAAAAATTCAGCTAATTCCTTGCTGAGGGGCGCGCCGCCCGATACAAAGAACTCAATCTCGCCTCCAAAGGCAGCCCTCACTTTTCTAAAGATAAGATAATCGGCCAGCTTGTATTTCATCTTAAGGCCCGGCGGAAGAGGCCGGCCAGATATTTCATACCGGCGCACCTGGTTACCGATGGCCACGGCCCAATTAAAAAGTTTTCTCTTTATCGGGGGGGCCGACTGCACGCCTTCGACAATTCGCGCATGGATACTTTCAAAGAAACGGGGTACGCCAACAGCAAAATTCGGTTTCATCTCTTTGAAGTTCTCCATGATAGTTTCAAGACTCTCGACATAGGCGATGCATCTTCCCATATACAGTACCTGATAGTAACCGGCAAAGCGTTCGAAGGCATGGGCGAGGGGAAGAAAACTCAGGTTTCTTTTCAACTTCTCCGTATCGGAAATATGTTCAAGCATCACCTCGATGGTATCGACATAGTTGCTGTGCGTCAGAACAACACCCTTTGGCCTGCCTGTGGTTCCGCTTGTGTAAATAATACACATGGGATCTTTGGCCTCTGTGGCGTCGGCGATTTTCCGTATCTCTTCCATCGATCCCGAAGAGGGTTCCTCTGACGTAATAAGGGAAGAAAATGGTGCGATCCAGGGGTCACTGTGTTCAAATGTTTCATCAAAAACAAAGACTTTTTTAACGCTGGGAATATTTTTACGAATCTGTAGGAGCTTTTCCACTTGAGAAAGACCTTCAGCAAAGATGAAAGATGCCTCCAGATCCCGAATAATGAATTCTACTTCATCGGGAATGGCTGATGCATAGATGGCGGAGGTTATGGCGCCCGCCAAAATGGAGCCAATATCTGCGTGAGCCCACTTCGGGCCGTTTCTGGCAAAGACGGCAATACGGTCACCGCGATGGAGACCCTTCTCTATGAGACTAGCGGCAACGCGTAAGCAGATACCCTCGAGGTTTTGGTAAGTTATCGTCCGGCAGTTTCCCCCTTCTTTGAACATCATTGCCGGCATATCTGCACACTTAGAAAAATTATTCAGGAGGACCTGATTGAAATTTTTTGCGTTATCCATAAACATCCCCTTTACTCAGGATAAAAACGTTCATTTTTCGAGGCGTTGTCTCGAAGGATCTGTGCAGGCGTAAATCTGGAGCCATGTTTGTTTTCCAGATCTTCCAATAATGAAAGAATATTGTGAATCTTGCAATTGTCCATGTAACGGAACGGCCCTCCCAGAAAGGGGGGAAACCCCAATCCGAAAACAGCGCCGATATCTCCATCCCTGGGAGACCTCAAAATTCCTTCCTGAAGACAATGGGCAGCCTCATTTATCATAACGAGAGAGAGGCGGTTCTGGATCTCTTTTTTATCCACCTTTTTCCGATCTCTTCCGCCGAAGAATGGATATATTTCTTGATTAACCTCTTTCTTCTTTTTCTTCTTTCCGGACGGATAATCATAGAGATAAAAGCCTTTATTGTTCTTACGGCCCCTGTAACCGGCATGGGCGAGTTTTTCCATAGCTTCACTCGATTTCGCACCCCTCTTCGCAAAGAGTGGGCCAAGGACCTTTGAGACATGTGCTCCTACATCAATTCCCACCTCATCCAGAAGGGCTACAGGACCGACAGGATAGCCGAAATCCAGCATGGCAGTATCGATTTCCTCGATATCCGCACCCTCTTCGAGAAGCACGAGTGCTTCATTCAAAAGTGGCGCAAGGATACGGGTCGTATAGAAACCCGGCCCATCATTAACTACGATTACGGTTTTCCCCTGTTTAATCCCTACATCCAGAGCTGTTGCTGTTACCCAGTCAGCCGTTTTTCCCGTAACGATAATTTCGAGCAGCGGCATTTTGGGAACGGGAGAAAAATAGTGCATCCCGATAACCTGCTCCGGGCGCTTCGAGGCTTCTGCAATAGTCGCAATTGAAAGAGATGATGTATTGGTAGCAAAAATCGCATCTTCCTTGATGATGGCTTCTGCCTCTGTAAGAATTTTTCTCTTGAGGTCGAGATCTTCAAAGACTGCTTCGATGACCAGGTCTGCCTTCTCAAGGCCTTTATCGGTGATTGTACCGTTAATCCGACTAAACGTCAGATCCCGCTGAAAAGCTGAAAGTCCACCCTTTTTGACTTTTCTGTCTAAATCCTGCCAGATCGATTTTTCTCCCTGACCGAGAGCCTCATAACTGACATCTTTGAGCAGAACCTCAATGCCCTTCGTGGCGCTCACATTTGCAATACCTGATCCCATAAGGCCGGCCCCCAGTATGCCGATTCTGTTTACCGACCGAACCAGTTCTTTCAGGGGATTTTTCTTCAGTGCCGTCATGTTGAAAAAGATTTTGATCAACTCTTTAGCATGAGGGGTCATAACAAGTTCACCGAATTTTTCTTCCTCAGCTTTTAGCCCTGCCTCCATCCCCTTTTCCATACCCGTTTCTACACATTCGATAATCTTGAAGGGCGCTGGATAATTTCCCCGGGTTTTCTTTTGAACCATTTCTCTTGCTTTTTTATAGATCAATTTTCGGCCATAAGATGTGCCTTCCAGGGCTCTTGATAAGATGGATTGTTTTTTCTGACGTTTTACGGGGCGGTCTGCCAGATCAAGCGCTGCTTTTTTTGCCGCAGAGAGCAATCCATAGGGATGTATAAGATCATCCACAAGCCCCATTCTTTTTGCCTGACGAGGATAAATGTTCTTACCCGTCAACATCATGTCCAGGGCGGATTGCAAACCGATGAGACGTGGAAGGCGCTGTGTGCCCTCCCCGCCAGGGAGAAGCCCCAGCTTGACTTCGGGTAAAGCCAGAACCGTTTTGGGATCATTGGTGGCAATGCGGTATGCACAGCAAAGAGCCACCTCGAGGCCACCTCCTAGGGTTGCCCCATGAAGTGCAGCCACAACGGGTTTGGGAAAATCGGCCATGCGGTTCAAAAGGATATGCCCCAGACGGCTCAGAGTTTCGGCCTTCTCGGGCCCGGCCAAAGACAACAATTCATCAAGATCAGCGCCGGCTATAAAATTATCTTCTTTTCTGCTGATGAGAACAACGCCTTTTACCTCGTCATCTTTTTCAATCTGATTGAGGATATCTTCAAATATGTCCAGCAGACCCATGGAAATTTTGTTTATCTTTTCACCGGGTTGATCAAGCCAGATAATGGCCACACCATCCTGTTTCTCAATCTTTGCGTACGACATAGGACAGCCTCCTAATTCAATCTTTCCAATATAATGGCGTTTCCTATTGCGCCGCCGGCACAGGAGGCAACGAGGGCAAATGTGCCATCTTCACGAATAAGCCGAGTAGTCGCTGTGATGACCAATCTCCCGCCGGTAGCGGCAAAGGGGTGACCCAGGGAAAGGGAACCACCCAGAGTATTAAATTTTTCCATCGGAATTTCCCCAACCTTTTTGGATCGACCCAATTTTTCTGAAGCAAATTGGTCAGAATCAAGACATTGTAAATTGGCCAGAATTTGCCCTGCAAAGGCCTCATGAAATTCAAAAACATCAATATCAGCAAGTTCCAATCCAGCCATATCCAGGACTTTTGGTGTCGCATAAGCGGGACCCAGCAAGAGTTCTTCAAATGGGTCTTGTGCCGTAAATATATAATTGCGAATTAATGCTTTGGGCGTATATCCAAGTGATTTCGCTGTCTCTTCAGACATGAGCATGACGGCAGAAGCCCCGTCCGTCAAAAATGAGGAATTACCGGCTGTGATTGTCCCGTATTTTTTTTCAAAGACAGGGTTGAGACTCCTCATCTTCTCTAAAGAGGTATCACCTCTGATACCGTTGTCTTCCATTATTGGCTTAAAGTCCGGAGGAACCCGGACCGGTTCTACATCAGCAGCAAAGTAACCTCTTGCAGTCGCCTTGGCTGCGGAGATATGGGAACGGACCGCATACGCGTCCTGTTCCTCCCTGCTGATTTTCATACGGGCCGCGAGTCTGTCACAGTCTTCACCCATTATTCTGCCCGTTGAAAATTCAGCAATAGAAGGTATCTCCGGTAATAGATCCCTTGGAGATATTCCACGGGGAAATTTCACATAATCACGCACGCCTTTGTATTTCTGTGCTTCCACCAATTTTTTTCTAAATCGTTTTCCATAACCGATGGGAATATCGGACATACTTTCCGTACCTCCTGCAATAACCACATCGGCCTGACCGGTTCTTATCAAGTCCGCACCCGTTGTAATCGCTACATTGGAAGAAACACAGGCGAGTATTACGGTAAAAGCGGGAATAGAAGCTGGAAGACCCGCCCCCAGGGCGGAATCGCGGGCAACATTAGTCGTTGCCAGATTGGAAATTACGTTACCCATAATTACCCGGTCTATCTTCTCCGATTCGACCATTGTCCTTGTCAAAAGCGCGTTAATGACCAGCCGTCCCAAATCATAAGATGCAAGATCTCTATATTCAGTAACTGATCTCAAAAAGGGGATTCGACATCCGTCAACAAGGACAACCTTCCGACCATTGTACATCTCAGATTTCATCGACTCTTCTCTCTTAACGGTTTATTATTACTACACTACAAAATACCATATTTTGTAGTGTTATTCCATATAAGAATACTGGCTCTCTACAATCTCAAATATTAAGACTCGAGATTTGCAAGTGCGTTTTGCGTGTAGTTACCTGCTTGACTTACAATCATTTTTTTATAGTTGATGAAATCTGAAAAAGAAATTGGGAGGGGTCACAATGGTTGAGAGTGTTTACAGAATAATTGAGATTGTCGGAAGCAGTGAGGTTTCCTGGGAAGATGCTGCTTTGTAGAAAGAAGTGGGATCATCTTTGACGGATTATTATGTTGCTTCATTGAGAGATAATCTTTATGTAGGGGGTTCCATTTTTATCAAACAGTAACTTTCCGCGAACATCTATCTCTCTCCCTAAATCTTTCGAATTAGGGGGTCTCTCTATCCCCAAAGGTATCGGTCCTGAAACGTAAATACATTCCTTCCCATATTCCAGCATCCAGTCGCTGCGTGTTTCAGGAGGCGGGCTTATACAGCTACCCTGCCAACCCATATATTTGCCTCTAATGGCAACAATTTTATCTTTAAAAGACAGGGCATTATTTACCAATACATCAACATAAATTGTCTCCTTAAAATTTTTAGCCCCGGAAGCACCCTTTACTATATCATCTTTATGGTATGTGCCTTTTAGCGTCTGATTTGTATTACATCCCCACGTCACGCTGATTAATACTGAAATCAGACATATTGCCATTAAAAATCGATATAATAAACTCATGTCATCTTGCTTTAGTATTTCCAGTGTTCTTGTGTCCGTTGCTTGATTATTTCAACGGTATCTTCATCCATATAAGGAAGCCTCTTCACTTTCTCTTTTGAAGGTAAGGAAACAAAATGGATTCTGATATTCCCCATAGTTATTGTTTCATTCGAACTGTTTAAAGCCACTTCTCTTTTCAAGGACCGTGTCAAGTAATCGGGGTTATACCACCACCACCAGTCGGAATACTCATCATTCCATACGTTGTCCCGCTCATCCTCATCGTCAATCCAGTCTGCTGGCGCGGTATTGCTCAGATCCATATATCGTGTGCCGTCACCCAGAAGCGTAAAAACATTGATTCCATTAACAGGGTCTAAGAACCATAATTCAGCATTTGCGTAGTCATTTGTAGAACCGTTTTTATAATAGTTGACAAAGATGTCGTAACGACCCTTCTGCACTGTTTCTGCGGCCGCGTAATATTCCACTGACTCACCGGAATCTGCTGAGTCTTCAGATAAAAACCCATTTGCTGAATTGGTTCCAAGATATGGTGCGGCCCAACTTCCATCCGCTTCCCAAATAATCAAATCCAAATCTGCGTCAGTATCCCATTTCAACAATATAACAAAATTACCGTCGGCTGGTTGCAGTAGGTTACCAGCTGTTGTATCTCCCTCTACCAAAAAATTAACAAAATTCCCCCAGGAATTAGCTGCAACAGCCTTTGATTGATTAATATTAATAGCCAAGTCTGTATACGTACCCAGATCAGCAGAGGTAACCTGGTCACGCTTTGGCAGAAAAATAGCAAGACCTTTTGAGCCGGTTATATCACTTTGATAAGGACTGTAAATTTCATTGCTGATAACCATTGGGGACAAGGGATGGAACAGTATATTTTTTATTTCAATTATTTTGCTTCTAATGTCACTGTTGGAAGAAGCACTATAGAGCCTCGTCAAAAAGTCTCCCAGGTCGTGATTCTCCGGATAATAATATGCTATCGAATCATCTCTTGCTAACTGTATGTTTGGACGTTCAGAACCCATATTTTCAATCATCAGGTCAGCTAAGTCACCGATTTTATCGTGCAGTTCTGCTGTTTTTGCCATGTCAACTGCTGATTTTGTGACATAAGTACGACTTTGCCATTGATAAAAGGCCTTGAATTTAGAGGTGATCGTTTTTGCCAGATTTTTAGCAGTCATGCCGGGATTGTTTACAAGTTCCTGTAAAATAGTATCATAGGGGTCACCTTCGCCTGGTTCAACCTCTTCGGAAAATACCATATAATCTGTTAATCCGTTGAATTCATACGCTATTTCATACATTGCCATGAGACAGGCGTCAAAGTTTATCAAATCCATATGAATACCGCTGTTGCTCACTGCGGAAGCTAAATCCGGCAGAGACATAAAATTACCTGAAGTGGCATCATGTAATGCGCCTCTGATAACGCCTCCGGTACTGCGAGAAACCTTCCAGCCGGCACCGTGATCCCAGAGAACGAGAGCGTAATGGTTTGCGGGATAATTTGTCGCAACCCATTTAATAAACTCGGTCAGAGTTGCCTTATTACCCATGTCTTTGTTTCCTATATCCTCCAACTCACTATTAATATTTTCTTGATCATAATCCCTCTCAATTTTTCCTCGTAATGTGTTATAAGACATATCAATATCAGGTGAATATTGTCTGCTAAATTCCACCTGGACCACAATATTCACATCACTACTTGACCCAACCTGTTCCATTTCATTAATGTCTCCCATCGCCGCCGATGACAGATTATTGTCGCCCGTAATATAGACCATGTACGTCCATTCAGCCTTACCGGTAACATCGCCGCCGGAGTCACCGTTACTGGTTGTACTATCACCGCCACCACCGCCAGTACCGACAATAGTTATTAATCCAAGGGCGATAACACCTACCACACAGAGGTAACGCAACGTTTTGAAAAATCTGCTATCCGTCTTCATCATGTTTCTCTCCTTTTCATTGTGGATAACAAAATGAAATAGGCAATTACGGCACCAGTTGCGATAGCAACCAGATCAAAAGAATCAAAGGTTCCGTGAATAAAAAAGTTCTTACTGTTTTCCAGATAAGGAATTCGCTCAAACCACCCTGGAATTATCTGCAGGGGTAAAGTGCTATATTCCTGGCCCAGCTCAAAGGTACAATCAACAAAGACCCAGCTCAAGCAAATGATGAGATATCCTCTTTTATGACATCCAAGCAGGCCTGCTGTTATTAAAATAAAAGAAAAGATATGAACAAAGGCTGGAAGGCTATTGCCGATGACACCGAATAAATTTGGAATAATGTTATAAAGACTTATGTTAATATTACTGCTGTAAACAAAATAAGTCTGATCAGGAGGGCGATCAATCAAATATACCAGTGCTCCAAAGAGTAAAACCATTACGCCGATTACAATCTGGAGTTTATTGGTTTGATGAGCGGTGGCACTCAATTGTAATGAACTTTCTCGCA
>JAUVKS010000086.1 GCA_030596145.1 Pseudomonadota bacterium
CACAAATCTTTTATATTCAAGAGATCTTGATCCGAAATTTATTAATAGTCCCACTTTAAGTTTCGCAGCTTTCAAGTAATTTATGAGTTGTGCTTCTTCTATTCCTGACAAACTGGTAATTGCTTTAATTTCAACTATAACCTCATCAAAACATATAAAATCAGGCTGGTATATCTTAGCTAAGGGGGTGCCTTTGTACAATATTTCAACAGTCGGCTGTGATTTGAAGGGTATTTTCTGTATCCCGAATTCTCTGTCTAAAGCCTCCTGATAAACAGCTTCGAGAAAACCGCAACCCAGTTCCTTATGAACCTCTAAGGCAGCACCTATAATTTTGTATGTCCTTTCATCTCTCATGTTTTTATATTCTTAATCTGCGTAATCTGTGGATCATACACAAACGTTAATGTAAAAATCTCCATGCCGGTCTTTTTGTCTTCTCTGAGGGGAGATGTGAATCTGGCATTTTTAATCCCCTTTCCTTGAGACAGGGCGCTAAGAAGCTCTGATGCCCTCGGGACAGCCCCCCTCATCTCCACCATATTCCCTGAAACCGTAAGTTGCCTGATCGTGGTCTCTTCCGGCAAGACCTTGTTGAGCAAGTTTATGAGAGGAAGCTTATAAACATAGCTATTGACTCTTTCAGCCAATTCTTTTTGTTTTTTATGGTAAGTCTCCACCATCTCCTGTTTGTTCAACAGACCCGAAAGGCTTAGGGAAAGCGCTTTATCTTCTTCTTGCAGACTCTTGTTGGCGTAATAAGGCAATAAACCCGACAATCCCGTGTAGAAAAGAAACAAGAACGCTGCCATGGCCAGACCCATACTTAGTTGCTTTTTATTGACCTTTAAAGAAAAAGAATCCGGATTTGCAAAACCTGATAAGCTTCTCAGGGGCATACCATAAAGTATGACAGGGAAGAGCACAAGATATTTCTCAATCCCCTCAATATCCCTGGCCGGGCAATCCATGGCCTCCGCTCCGATAGATCTCCTGAAACGTTCAATATCCACTTTGTTCCGCCTTGACGTCATACTCCTAACAGCCCCGTCTGCCCCGATATAGACCGAAAGGCTTTCCTCATATTTGTGTTGGATCGTGTAAATCCTGGGAGCGTCCTCGTCAAAAAAAGACAAAAGCGCGGTTTCCGGAATAAGAATCAAAGGAGACAAGGTGTGCAACGTGTTGGCAATTTTGTTATCTATGAACCACAGATTTACCTTCGCGCCTTCCTCTGTCTCCTTTATCTTTCTTACAAAAAATCTATCTGTTTTAAAGGGTGAAAATGCTGTGATATCCATCTCTATGGCGGACCTTATCTCCTTTATGTTGGAAAACGGAAATGACTTTAAGGTCTCAAAATAGTATTTTTTGCCAATGACGATCAAGCGAACTTTTCCGCTATAATCGGACCCAACCTCTTCGATCCGTCTGTCCCTGTGGATGAGATAATTTCTTTCTCCAAGATAGAGGATCTTTTTAAATAAGACTTCAGCAAGCAGTTTCTTATGGGCCATTATCTTTTCCATTCGACCACCCTATAAGGTTTTGTTTGTGATTCTCTTTTTACAATAACGGCCTCGATTCTGTCCACAGCCCTTTCCACTTGCGCTCTCATCACGACCTTGATCCAACCGGATGGCGCAAAGATGTTTTGTTCCGTGTGCGGGATGCCCGTCAGGTCTCTGAAAACTCTTCCGGTAAGTTTTCCTTCTTTTCTAAGCTGAATGATCCTGTCCACAAGAGGATCATTTTTCAACAGGGCACGGAGCAGCTTTTCGCTCATTGTCAAATAATTGATTGTGCCACTTCCCCAATATACCAAATCATCCTTGATTTCTTCAAAGAGTTCGGCATCAAAGCCCTTTAACAGCATGACCTCGTGGGGAACCTGGATATAAAAATTGCGAGGCCCGTAGCTATAACCTTTCATCCTGTAATCGTAGGATTCGGCCCCATTTAACCTCTTGAAGTCATCTTTGTCCTGCCAATCGGCCAATGCATCTGCAAAAAGGTTTATCTTCTTTGAATCTTCACACGTATATTCCATGAATTTTCTCAGATACCCCGGATGAAACAGAGGTGACAGCATGCCTGCGCCATCTCTGAGCTTAACCATTGTTCCTTCTGCAAGCTCTATGGGCTCCCCATAAAGGTTCCATACTAATTCACTCCCATCCTCTTGATAGATCTTCAATCCCGCAGATGTGAATGTAGAGGTGAGAATGTTATAGAGCGCCCCGTTATAAGCGGAATAGGATTTCAAATAGGCGCTGCTTCGGTTAGTCAACTCCAGGACCATGGCTATCTTTCCTTGTACTGAAAAAGTAATACTCATAGTAATAACGCTGATAATCAGCGTTATTACTATAACCATAGGCAGGGCGTACCCCTTGTCGTTACAGGGCAGGATGAAAAAAGGCTCTCTTATATACATTGTTTGCTATGACCGGAAAAAGAAGTGTTGTTTCCGCCGTCCTGGTGTTAAGTGTCAGCTCTATCGTCTCGGGAATGGTATTTCTCTCTTCTCCATGGAAGGTATCCTGCCACCTGTACACCGTTTCAAAGTCATCCCGTTCCGGCACCCATCTGGTCTCCCACTCTCCATAGTACCTGATATTGATCTTTTTTACCTCTGTGTAGATGACCATGGCATGGCTATACTCCGGCTTGACGTCAGCGTACTTTATGTACGTTTGATCGAGCGGCACCTCCTCGTAAATGACCTTGTAATACTCTCCAGCAGCCATATCTTGCCGTTCCAGCCTGAACCGGGCTACAGAGGGAACTCCTTTGCTGAAAACCGAAGAAAGCGTCACAAACTCGATCATGTCTCGCTCGCCCTTAAAAAAGGGGTAATAGCGGCCGGCCTTTTCATTAGCCGGGTCGGTAACATAATAGTCATATATGGATTCCAGAGCCGATCTTACCAGAATATGGGAACGATAGTCATTGATTGCGCTTGTGTCTGTTAATCTTTTTTCCTCCCATACGTTCAGAAACATAGAACATGATAGCGTGGCGAGATATACCACAGCGCTTAGAACCATGGTGGCGATGAGCACTTCAATCAGGGTAAATCCGGCGCTGCGATTGCCTAACCTAACCATGACAGCTCCTGGTATTCATACCGGGCCGCTTTTTTCCGGCTGCCTCTCTCGTAAGTTACTGTCAATTCGATGTTGTTAAGAACTACCTGGAAACGGCCGTATTCCAGCCCTCCTGTGACCTCATCGTAAGAACTACGTATATTCTTCGATGATTTGATCTTTTTTGAATTCCAGGCATATGAGATTTCATTGCCGCAATGCCCATCTCCCTGATTTTTATGTTCGATGATCTCTGTTTTCACTATTGCCATGATGCCAGGAAGGGCATCGGCAATAACCACATGGGCGGTTATTCTGTCCACCGCCCTTATTGAAGTCCTGTAGGCAAGCGTGCCTATGGCGAGGGCTGAAAACAGAATGACGGCAGAAATCATTACCTCAACCAGAGTAAATCCTTTGTTGTTATAAGACATTCAGGACTTTTTCTTCTCCTCGTATGACGTATCTCAGCGTGCCGGAATCTGCAAACCCGTTGCCGTTAAAAGTCAGGGTTGCACGCGGGAAGCTAATAAACTCAAATTCAAATCTTACTTCCTCGTTTCTTATCTTCAACACATTATCTTCAAACTCAATGGCATACGAAACCTGCCGGAGAAATGACCGCATCTTTACAGTTTCCACAACATCGGTCAATTTCTGTTCCTCGGCCGCTGCCTTAATCCCGTCGTAGGCGCCAATGAGCCTCGGCGCCACCAGGCCGATGCCTGCCCCGACAATAATTATTACCACCAGGAGCTCGATGAGAGTGAAACCCGAATTGTGAGATTTATGATTGAATTCAAAGATCATTTTAGCTCTCACTAAAAATTGATATCGCTGATTGATACCATGCTCAGCAGCATAACCACCACTACAGAGCCTACGACCAGCCCCATAAAGAGAATCATGATCGGCTCGATAACGGTTATGAGACCGGCTACTCTGTCTTCATAAAGACTTCTCAGCCGCTTTTCCATTTCGGAAAATACCTCAGAGAGATTTCCGGTTTGCTCTCCCACCTCCATAAGACCATCAAACACATCCGGCAGGAAGCCGGTTTTGGCCATAGCAACGCTGAATTTCTTGCCCTGTTTTATCTCATCTTTCACAATCATCAACTGCTTTCTGAGGAAGATGTTGCCAATTGATTTTACCGCATATTCAAGCGCTTCGGTGAGAACTACACCACTTTTCAACAAGATTGCAAGCGAGGAGGTAAACCTGAGGTTTTCCAGGGTATAGCAAAGCTGCTTCGTGACGGGTACCCTCAAGACCACAACATCAATCAACCTTTTGAACCGGTCTCCTCTCTTGATTCGAAACATGAGTACGAAAAGCCCGACAATAGCCGCGAGCATAATAAACTGGTATCTTATGAACATATCGCTGGCCGCAAGGAGGATATCAGTATAGACCGGCACGTTTGTCATGCCGGAAAAGAGTACCGAGAACTTCGGAACAATGAAATTGAATACAAAAAGTACCGACATCAGACAAACGATAAAGATTATGGATGGATAGATCATTGCCTGACGAGTTTTTGCAGATATCTTCTGTCTGAAATTTAAATTGGCCGCCAGGTCTGCAAAAATATCGGGCAGTCGTCCTGTTGCCTCTCCGATCCTGACAATGCTGACATAAAGGGGATCAAAAACATCAGGATTCTTTTCAAGAGAAACAGAAAGGGGGGTCCCTCTTCTTATGTCGTCGTAAACCTCGTCAACGATTTTTGCGAGCCTGTTATTTCTTATTCCTTTCTTTGCTATTTCCAGCGCACGATCGACCTTGATGCCATTTTTCAGCAATAACGAAAGCTGAGAGGTCAAAAATTCCACATCAGAAAACCTGGGCCTGCGATTGAACTGCAGGAATTCGTTAACCTTATTGGCAGCAGTATCCACGTGATCGATCTTGACGGGTATCAACCCAAGCTCTTTTAACTTGAATTTAGCGGACTCCGTATTGATAGCGGAAAGCTCGCCCTGGTGCCTGGCGCCGGCTCCGTCGTAGGCGGTATAGACAAACTTCTCCATCATTCGGAAACCCTCAAAACCTCGTCAATGGTTGTTATGCCCTTGAGAACTTTAAGAAACCCATCTTCAGACAGGCTTCTGATATTGCTATCCGACATGTACTTTCTTGCATCTAACGAAAACCTGCTGTCCTTGGGCATGGTCTTGATCTCGGGGGTGCATCTGAGATACTCCATGATGCCGACCCGACCCCTATAACCGGTGTGATTGCAAGCCGGACATCCCACAGCCTCCATCGCCTGCAAAGTTTCTATATTGTGTTTTCCTGCCATGACATCAAGAGCATAGGTCTTGATGGTGGTATCATCCAGGGGACTCGGCCTTGCACAATCGGAACATACCTTTCGTACCAGTCGTTGCGCAACTACTGAAATCAATGATGAATTTATCAGGTACTCTTCCACGCCGAGATCAATCAGGCGCGTGTAGGCAGCAGGGGCATCGTTGGTATGGACTGTGCTGAAGACAAGGTGCCCTGTCATGGAAGACTGCATGGCAACACGGGCTGTTTCTCTATCCCTTATTTCTCCAATCATGATGACATCAGGATCCTGACGAAGGATGCTTCTCAGGGCGGTTAGAAAATCATACCCGATTTCCGGTCGAACCTGTATCTGGTTGATACCGTCCAACTGATATTCCACAGGGTCTTCTATTGTTATTATCTTCTTGTCTTCTGTGTTTATTTTATTCAGACAGGAATATAAAGTAGTAGTTTTGCCGCTTCCTGTGGGACCGACAAGGAGAATAACCCCCGCTGACCTGGAAATATCTTCATTTAAAACCCTGGTCAGATCCGATTCCAGACCGAGGCGCTCTAAGTCATACATTACAGCCTCTTTAACCAAAAAACGCAAAACCAGGCTCTCCCCGTCAGCCAAGGGGAGAGTAGAAACCCTGATGTCCAGGTCTTTGGAGGAGACTTTCATTGATATCTGGCCGTCCTGGGGCTTTCTTCTTTCAGCGATATCCATTCCGGAGAGAATCTTTATCCTGGACGCCACGGGAAGCTGCATTTTCAAGGGTAAGAAATCAATGTCATGGAGAATCCCATCAATCCGAAAGCGCACACGATACATATTCTTATAGGGTTCGAAATGAAGATCAGATGCCCCACGACTGACCGCTCTCGCTATAAACGTATTGACAAGATTTACAATAGGGGCCTCTGATGCAAGTTCACGCAGTTTGTCAATCTCAGTATCCAGCATATCTGAAATATCCGGATATCCCATTTCATTGGTTTCCTGCGCAAGGGAGTACTCGCTCTCCAGTTCCCTGAACTGTGACTCGGTCACCAGGTACGTATCCCAATCTATATCAAGGCCGCCAAGATACTGGGTTACTTCATAATCAAGGGGATTGGCGGCGGCGAAAAAGACCGTGCCATTTTCTTCATTCAAAGGAAGCCAGCGCCGCTGCAACAAAAAGGGTATATTCACATTTTCAAGGGGCAGCGGCTGGCGAAAATCGACTTCATTGATATTGATATCCTTAAATGTCTTAAGGTTTAGTTGATCTGACAGCGCGGAAACCAGAGTCTCCTCAGCGATGATTCCCATGTTGATGAGGATTGAGCCGAGCATTCCTTCAAATTTTGCCTGGAACTGTAAAGCTTTTTCAATATCCACAGGGTCAACCCCATATTTTCTGACGAGAATTTCTCCTAAAAGCATCGTTTATTATTCCCAGCTAACAATATCTGTATCCGTTCATGGAGTATTGGAGTATTCGTTTCCATACCTGCCTACCGGCAAGTTTTGCGTTATTTTCCTTTACCATTCTGGTATCTTGGTTTTTATTCTTTCCAGCATTCCGTTAACGGCCACAATATCTTTATCTTTTACCCTAATTGAGCAAAAATAATGACTTAATATACATCCTCGCAGATTTTCCTATAAAGATGGATGTATTTCTCGGACATGTTTTCCCACGAGCGATTTTCGACCACCCAGTTTCTTGCAGCCTCACCTAAAACCTGACGCTCGCCAGGATTTTCATATAATCTCTGAATCGTTTCGGTCAAAGATTGCAAATCATCCGCCTTACAAACAGACCCATTTTTTCCATCTTTGACCATCTCCAAAAGTGGCGGTAGATCTGAGACTATAACAGGCTTTGCTGTGGCCATGGCTTCCAGTACCTTAAGCGGGGGAGCCAGGCGGCACACTTCGCACCCATTTC
>JAUVKS010000197.1 GCA_030596145.1 Pseudomonadota bacterium
TTCGGTATCCGCGCGACTATCGAGGTGGATTTGGAGATTTTGTTCCATTTAGCCACCCTCATAGAGAGGCATGTTGAGGAGTGGGAGGTACATCGTCCCACGAGTATCGTTGAGGAATTTTCCCGCACCCTTGAAAAGGAACTTAACTATACCGTTGAAGCTTCGAATATGGAACGGTTTGCTCAGCAGTTCGCCGATAATTCAATGGTTTATGTCCCCCAAGTTTTCAGAGAAGTGTCAACAGCGCGAATCCTTATCATGGAGTGCGTGGATGGTGGTATAAAGGTATCCAATATTGATAAGTTGGATAAGGAGGGTTTTGACAGGAAGTTGATAGCTTCTCGCGGCACGGATTTGGTACTTGAACAGATATTCAAACACGGGTTTTTCCATGCGGATCCCCATCCGGGGAACATCTATATCTTGCCGGACAATGTAATCTGTTATTTTGATTTTGGAATGATGGGACGTGTCGACCGATATGCGAGGGAGAATTTTGCCGACGTTATGTATGGTTATGTTATCCACGATGAATCCAGAATTGCCGATGCACTATTAAAAATTGCTGAGTGGGATGAAGAACCGGATCGCCGCGCTCTTGCGAGAGACCTGGCTGACTTTGTGGAGTTGCATCTATATAAACCGCTAAAGGAACTGCGTATAGGGGACTTTCTTCAGCAACTACTCAAGTTGATTACACGTCATCAATTGCGTCTTCCATCTGATATATATCTTATGATTAAGACCATGGCTCAGGTAGAAGGGCTGGGTATGGTGCTGGATCCCGATTTTGAGATGGCTGAAAAGGCCGCACCTTTTATCAAACGCCTCAAATTGGAACGTATGCACCCAAAGCGGCTGGTGGGTGATTTTTTAGATTCCGGGGGTGAGTTGCTACAGCTTCTCAAGGAGGTTCCCGGAGAACTGCGGGATATTCTGAAGCAGGTAAGAGATGGAAAGGTCAGTGTAAGATTCGAGCACAAGGGGCTTGAGAACTTTATATTTGAAATGGACAGGTCATCAAACCGGGTAGCCTTTGCAGTCGTTGTCGCTTCCCTTGTCGTTGGATCATCTTTCATTATGGGATCAAATGTAGGTCCCTTCCTATTCGGTTTCCCCATACTGGGCGTTGCCGGGTTCAGCGTTGCCGGCATCTTCGGGATATGGTTGTTAATATCGATTATGCGTTCGGGGAAGCTGTAGTATGTCTTTTAGCAGAGGCAGCATGAGGTTCATTGCCCACTGTTCCTCTTCTATGGCCTCATCGGCGCGATTGAATTACAGCAGGCCGATATGAGCCAGATGGCGTGAAATCAATACATTAGGTGGATCTCCTGCCATCCTTTGTCGGGTTATTCGATCCTGTTAGGGTAAAGGTCTAAACGCTTAATTTGAAATCTATTGTAACCAAGATTCGTTAAAAGAAGCATATGACTAACATTGAAAATTACAAACAAATTCTAGATTGCGTGGCCACGGGGATTTTTACCGTGGATACGGACTGGAATATAACTTTTTTTAACAACGAAGCGGGAAAAATCACAGGATTTACAAAAACAGAAGCATTAGGACGCAAGTGTTATGAAATTTTTAGATCCAATCTTTGTTTCGAAGGTTGCTTCCTGAAAAAGGCAATGGAAAAAGGTGCAAAAAGTATCAAGGGAAGGAATAAAATTTTAAACAAAGATAACCGAGAAATCCCTGTCGACATTACCGCTTCGGTTTTAAAGGATAATGAAGACAGGATTATCGGGGGAGTTGAATCTTTTGTTGATGAATCAGTTCGTGTCATCTTGGAAAAGAAACTTGATAAATCTTATACTTATCATGATATTGTTGGTAAAGATAAACAAATGGTTAGTCTTTTCGATGCAATTTCTGTTGTTGCCCCGACAGATTGCCATGTCCTATTACTGGGCGAGACGGGAAGTGGAAAGGATCTTGTAGCTCGAGCAATTCATAATTCAAGTAATCGCAAGAAAGGTCCTTTTATTAAGGTAAACTGTCCAGCTCTCCCCGATAATCTATTTGAATCGGAACTTTTCGGATACAGGAGAGGAGCTTTCACAGATGCGAAGCAGGACAAAAAGGGAATGGTTCAGATGGCCGAAGGTGGCACCATTTTTCTCGATGAAATTGGTGACCTCCCCAAAGAAATTCAGGCCAAGCTTCATCAGGCATTAGACGAAAATAAATTTTACCCTCTGGGAGCCATAGAGAGCGTGCAGGTAAACGTTCGTGTAATTACCGCCACAAATAAAAATTTGTTTGAACTGGTCAAGGCTGGCAAATTCAGGGAGGATTTGTATTATCGCCTGAAAGTGATCGAGCTGAAAACCCCCGCCTTAAGGGACAGACCCTCAGACATACCTCTGCTAATCGATCACTTTCTCACGAAGCAGGCGTACATTACAGGGAAGAAACCATTTATAATCAGTCCTAATGCCATGAAGGTTCTACTTAACTATCATTACCCCGGAAATGTCCGTGAATTAAAACACATTATTGAACACTCATCGATCTTATGTAAGAAAAATACAATAGACATCCAGTACCTGCCCGAACATCTTATAAACAAGAGGAGCCCTTTCAGCTCAACGCCTAAGTCAGCACATTCCCCTTCTGTAAGTGATTCTATATTAGAAAAAGAGAAGGAAATCATCATTGAAGCCCTCACAGCTCATGGATGGCATCGCCATGAGACGGCAAAAGCCCTGAGCATGGACCGTTCCACGTTGTGGAGAAAAATGAAGAAGCACGGTCTCTTACTACAAAAAAAGTTTTAACCATGCAACATCACGCAACAACGGTTCACTTATAGCAACTCCCCCATTTTTCTACCCAAACCTGAAATTGCCCATCAACCACGTTTCATCTTTGCAACGTGACGGAAAAGAGCAACCCGCCTATTCTCGTATCGTATTTGATAACAAGTCGATTTCATTAAATTTATGTAAAACTGGTAAGAATTGGCACAAGACTTGTAATATAAGTATTTACAAACATGACAGAGCATCGAAGCACTTTACCTGTTGACAAATTAGAAGGATTAGCCAGTGCCATAACCAAACTGAAGTACTTCTGACTGTTACCGTAAGTACGGAAAAGGAATCATGTACCAATGAGTATTTCGACCTGAGTACCTTTTTGACTTCAGTATTTTTAATACCGACTTGATTTTGATTGGCAGATAACGAGGAGGGATACTAAATGTGAGGACGATTGCTATCTGTCATCTGAGAGGAAGGGTTGCTCCGCGATGTGACTTTACTGAAGAATTTCTCATAGTCACATTCAGCAACGAAGGATCAATTATAGAGAAAAAGGTTTTAATCGCTGCCACATTGAAACCAAGTGAATTGGCGAAGCGATTATCGGATCAGTATGTAGAGGTACTAATATGCGGTGGCGTAAAAGAAGACTGGCAAGAGATACTGCGAAAAAACAACATCCAGGTAATCCATAATGTGATCGGAGATGTCGAAAAAGTTTTCATTCGATACATTGAAGACAAGCTTCGCCCGGGAAATACAATTTTCTAAACGCAGATTTATTGCGAGATTACCCACAAGGATTCAAGGTGCATAGGAAGAGGAAGGGGGTGAAATCATTCCAACCAAAAGAACAACAGTTTCAACAATTAAGAACAAAGAAAGGAGGGGGTACAAAATGAAGCGAAGAGATTTTCTTAAATCCATGGCCGTTGCAGGTGTTGCTGCTGGGACTACCAGTATGATGGTCCCTGGGCAGGCCGTGGCGGCTAAAAAGAA
>JAUVKS010000221.1 GCA_030596145.1 Pseudomonadota bacterium
ACACCTCTTTGCCTCCAGCACTGCCTGCTCTTCCGTATAACCCAGCGGAACCTCATCAAAGTTTTTAGCCCGAACACTGGGGTCCTGCTCGGGCATACTCTGTCTCGGAATCTTTTCCTTTTTTTTCTTTTTATCTGTCATCGCATCTACACCTGTAATCTTCCATTGCCACTTTTTCCTGATCAATATATGTCCTGAGGCGGCTCGTTAATAGTTCAAAATCTACTTCATGACCATCAAACTCGGGTCCATCCACACAGGTGAACTTTGTTTCACCCCCCACCGAAACACGGCAGGCACCGCACATACCGGTCGCGTCCACCATAATCGGATTCAGACTTACAATGGTCTTTATACCATAGGGTCTTGTAACCTCGCAGAGGAACTTCATCATCGGGACAGGCCCTATCGCAAAAACTATATCAATTTTTTGATCCGAATCGATCAAATCCTGCAGCACCTTGGTCACAAAACCGTGCACACCGTAGCTTCCGTCATCCGTAGTCACTATGAGTTCATCACAGACCGCCCTTATCTCATCCTCAAGTATCAGGATATCCTTCGTCCTGGCGCCGATGATAGAAATCACCTTGTTACCGGCCTTCTTAAGGGCATTGATAACGGGATAGACAACACCAATCCCGACGCCCCCGCCGACACACACAGCCGTACCGAAGCTCTCTATTTCCGTCGGATGGCCAAGGGGACCAAGGACGGCAAAAAGGCTGTCACCCTCCTTCATCTCCGCCAGGCAGGCGGTCGTCTTCCCGACGATCTGGAAGATAAGGGTTATCGTCCCCTTCTCTGTATCAGAATCAACGATGGTCAGAGGGATTCTTTCACCCTTTTCATCAGTCATGAGAACGATAAACTGTCCGGCCTTTCTCTTTCCGGCTATATCCGGGGCCTCGATAACCATTTTTACTACATCTTCCGACAGACTAATTTTTTCTGTTATTTTGTTCAATGTATTAACTCCTGTCTGTTTTTACCATGTTGCCCTTTCAGGCGGGGATAAACCCCGCCCCTACATATCTTTACAAACAATATTAGTAACTACTCAGGTTATCGCGTGCCAGCTGCCATACCTCAATATCTTCAAACCGTTCAATCTTCATCGCTCTTTAACCGTGAACCGTGGAACTTTGAACCTGAGTAGTTACCAAATATTACATACCACAAAAAACAGGGAGTCCAAAGACTCCCTGAGTGTTCTAATTCGTAATTTACGATGACCTGTTTTTGGCTTCACCCTCACCTTGCCTTCCCCCTTCAACAAGGAGGGTTTGGGTGGTTTAATATTCCGGCGTAAGTTTATCCAGTTCGGCCAGGGAGAAAACAGGACCGTCCTTACAGACATACTTCTCACCCACATTGCAACGCCCGCATTTGCCGATACCACACTTCATCCTCATTTCAAGGGAGGTATATATGTTTTCCTTGGAGAAACCCAGTTCAAAAAACACGGGGAGCGTAAAGCGAATCATAATAGGCGGCCCACATATGATGGTCACGGCATTTTCAGAGCTTGGCCCTACCTCCTTGCAGACCGTGGGAACAAAACCCTCCCTTCCTGTCCAGGCTTCATCACCTTTGTCTACCGTTACATATATATCGATATCGTCCCGCTTCTCCCATGCGACAAGCTCATCCTTATAAATAAGGAGTCCGGGCTCTCTTGCACCGTAAACAACTGTAATATTTCCGAATCTGGACCGGTTGTCTTCATGAATCATATAATTGATCATGGATCTCAAGGTTGTAAAAGCGAACCCACCACCAACAATAACAATGTTTTTCCCTTCCAGATATTCGATTGGCCATGAATTGCCCAGAGGGCCCCTAACTCCCATTAGCGTGCCCTCTTCAAGATCATGAAGCGCCGATGTTACAACTCCGGCCTTCTGTACGGTAAACTCAATGTAGCCCTCCTGGGTAGGTGACGAGGCTATACCAATGGGTGATTCCCCTTTTCCAAAGATGGAAAGCTCGGCAAACTGTCCCGGCAGATATTTGAAATTTTCCCCATCTTCCTTATTCACAAAAGAAAATCGGAACGTTTTGATATCTTTTGTCGTTACTTCCGTTATTATTTTTACCAGATCAACGGGTATGGGAATATATGGATTCTTCTGCATTACTATCTCCTGAAACTATAATTTCGAAATGTCCGTAACAATTTTTCTTATATCTATATTAACAGGACAATACATTACACATCTTCCACAACCCACACAGGCAATTGCATCAAAATTATCTACAAAATACTTGAATTTATGCATAAGCCTCTGTCTCCATCGCTGCTTTTGCGATGTCCTCGGATTATGGCCGGAGGTTTCATGGGTAAACAACCAGTACATACAGGAATCCCATGTCCTTATTCTCTTTCCGTCACTACCTTTTACCTCGTCACTGATATCAAAGCAGTGACAGGTAGGACAAAGATAGGTGCAGGTCCCGCAGGCAAGACAGCTCTGGTGAATCGTATCCCAGAAGGGATGTTCAAAATTATCATCGAGCCATGGTTTTATATCCTTGCCGGGTATCTGGGATTTGACCTCTTTTTCAGCATTCTCAAAAAGTTCCCTTTTCTTTTCATCCGCTGAACCATCGGCCGCAGGTAGATCTCCCATCTTTTCCAGGAGCTTTTCACCTTTCGGCGTTATGAATTCTGCTAAATAATTATCTCCCATATCGGTCAGCAATACATCGGCACCTTCTTCCGACATGGGATGCCCACCCACCGATGTACAGAAACATGTAGAATAGGGAGGATGAACACAGGCAAGGGAGATTATTGTGGTCTTTTCTCTTTTATC